>JAZDLE010000064.1:0-25132 GCA_043802315.1 Nitrospirota bacterium | reverse complement strand
TTTGCTTGCTGTTGATGAGGTAATTTATTCGTCAGAATCGATATCACTACGATATTATCGATACCGAGAATAATTTCGAGAGTAGTTAAGGTTATTAAACTAATCCATATTTGTGAATCTGTTATCCAATCCATATTCCCTCCAAAATGATATCCTTTTATTTATAATGACCCACCCCATGAAAAGACAGCAGGGTATCTAAATGAGAATATCATTAAAGTCATTGCGAGAAACGAGACCCCTCATCTGTCATTGCGAGGGACAGAGTCCCGAAGCAATCTAAGTTCGGCGCAGGCTCCACAATCCAAAGAAGAGATTGCCACGCTGCGCTCGCAATGACACAATAGAAAACCTGCAACAAGACAACAGGGAATTGCTCGTTTAGAAAAGGAGTTTATGGTGGGCAGTCGCAGAATCGAACTGCGGACACGAGGCTTTTCAGGCCTCTGCTCTACCGACTGAGCTAACTGCCCATGATTTTAAAACTTTACAATTTTAACTTCTATACTGTCAAGCTTGTGTCTACTCATTTGTTGAGTTTCTTGAGTTTATACAGATTACAATATAAACTATTCAGCAAGGTGAGTACTGAGAATCTGATAAACCTCAAGAGCTTCATAAAAATGTATCTGCCTGCATTCATATCAGGCATCCTTCTTGTATTATGCTATCCTACAATAGACCTTTTCTTTCTTGCCTGGATAGCACTTGTCCCCTTTCTCCTCTCACTCTATAACAAAAAACCAAAGGAGGCTTTCCAAGCAGGTCTTTTTCTTGGTATCCCTTATTTTTTTGGAACTCAGTATTGGATATATCATTCAATAAATCATTATGGTGGTATTCCTTTTATTGTAAGCCTTGTCATCGTTTTCTTGCTTTGTCTCTACCTCAGCTTGTACACAGGCCTCTTTGCTCTGCTCTTCTCAATAAACTTTAAGTCCTTCTGTCTTCCTGCTCCTTTTTTTGCACCCTTTCTGTGGGTAGCTCTTGAGTTTCTCCGCTCCTATGTATTTACCGGGTTTCCTTGGTCGAGTATAGGATATACACAGTATAAATTTCTGAGTATTATCCAGATCGCCGATATTACAGGCATCTATGGAGTATCCTTTCTTGTAGTCGCTGTAAACGATGCTATCGCAGAGACATTCCTCATAAAGAGGCGTATAAGGGAAATGCCTCTTTTCCCCTTGTCACGAACAGTGATTGGATTATCCCTCCTCCTCTTATTTGTCTCAACAACGTTCATATATGGTCAATGGAGGCTCTCACAGGGAAGACATGGAGCATCTTTGCGGGCAAGTATCATACAGGGAAATATCGAGCAGGACAGAAAGTGGGATCCTACATATCAAGACGCGGTGATGCAGACATATAGCGATCTTTCTCTGAAAGCCGTTTCTTCCTCTCCAAATATCGTTATCTGGCCTGAAACTTCCGCTCCCTTTTTCTTTGGCACCGATAGGGAACGTACAGAGAAGCTCACTTATTTCCAGAAGAAGCTTGATACTTATCTCCTCTTCGGAAGTGTTCTTGTAAAGGAAAAGGGAGAGAAGCGGGACCTTCTTTCAAACAGTGCTCTCCTTCTTGATAAGACTGGAAAGGTATCTTACATATATGATAAAATACATTTGGTCCCCTTTGGAGAATACGTTCCCCTTCAAAATTTCTTTTTCTTTATAGATAAACTTGTTGTTGGTATTGGAGACTATATTCAAGGTGACCATTATGTGATAGCAGAGACCCCCTTTGGGGGGTTTGCTACCTTGATTTGCTATGAGGTAATATTTCCTGGACTTGTAAGAAAATTTTATTTAAAAGGTGGCGATTTTATTGTGAATATCACGAATGATGCATGGTTTGGAAAGACAACAGGTCCTTATCAACATTTCAGCATGGCTGTTTTCCGCGCTGTAGAAAACAGAAAGCCCTTGATAAGGGCAACTAACACAGGTATATCAGGCTTTATTGATAGCAATGGGAGAATCCTCTCAATGACCCATCTCTTTCAACAGGCAATTCTCACAAACAATATAAAGACTGATAGTACCAAGAGTTTTTATACAAAGTATGGTGATCTTTTCTCATATCTTTGTATGGTCTTTTCCATACTTTTGTTGGCAGACATGCTAGGCAAGGCAAGAAGGAATATAAGGAGGTAATATGCTTATACAGGAAGAGCTCAGAGAAGAACTTTCCATCCTCAAAGGCAAGATTGAGTCCTTAAGAGGTTATCTTTGATTTACCTAAATTAAAAGAAGAAATCGAAAGAATTCAAAAAGACCTGACCTCTGAGGAGGTGTGGTCTTTTCCTCAAAAGACCAAAGAACTGCAGAAAAGAAAGTCAAGGCTTGAGGATATCGTATCCCATTTCGATTCTCTTTCTAACAAACTCTCTTATTTAGAAGAATCAATAAAGATCCTTGAAGAAGAAGGTGGAGATCTCTTTCTGAATGACCTGCGGAAAGAGATCAGCAATTTAAAAGAGAATCTTGATACCTTAGAGATCCAAAATCTTCTGTCCGGAGAACTTGATAAAAATAATGCCATTCTTACCATCCACCCAGGTGCAGGTGGAACAGAGAGCCAAGATTGGGCTCAGATGCTTATGAGAATGTATCTGAGATGGGCAGAAAGGCATCAGTTTAGTACCCAGATTGTTGAGCTACAGATGGGAGACGAGGCCGGCATTAAGAGTGCTACCATCACCATAACAGGTCCATATGCCTATGGATATCTCAAGGCTGAGGCAGGTGTTCATAGACTTGTTCGAATTTCACCTTTTGATGCAAATAAAAGAAGACATACTTCATTTGTTGCAGTGCTGGTATATCCTGAGGTTGAAGACGACATAGACACGGAGGTAAAAGAGGATGATATAAAAATGGAGACCTTCAGGGCCTCTGGTGCAGGAGGACAGCACGTAAATAAGACATCTTCGGCTGTAAGACTTACCCACGTCCCTTCGGGCATTGTTGTTAGTTGCCAGAATGAACGCTCACAACACAAAAACAGGGCTATTGCGATGAAGGTGTTAAAGGCGCGTCTGTATGATTTGAAGCAAAGGGAACAGGAGAAAAAAATGGAGACCATCGTAGGAGATAAGAAAGGCATTGCATGGGGAAACCAGATAAGGTCTTATATCCTTCAGCCTTATAGGGTTGTTAAGGATCACAGGACTGGTGTCGAGATAGGCAATGTTGATACTGTACTTGACGGCTCCTTAGAAGAATTCATAAAGGCCTATCTTATGAAAAAAGGTAAGAAATAGAATCTGTGAAGTTACTACTACTCCTATCTTTTAGAAAGTAAATAATAGTAGTTATAGTAGGAAGTGTTTATATGTTTAAAAATAAGTCTGCCCTTGTAAGAAAAAGGTTTTTTCGTGTTCATAAAGACGTTATAAAAGGGTGTTTCATTTTCAACATTTTCTGGAGGCAGATACATAACATTGTGACAAACAGAATAGTAACAGATTTTCTTGTCTTACCTGTTAACATTAGGTATAATTATGTACCAATCCTTCGACTTACTAACATGTGTTAATAAACTGTTAATAATTTTGTGACCATAGATGACTCTGCAGGATATATGGAATAATAGTCTCTTGAAAATAGAGGGAAAAGTAGGTAGTAGCATAACAGAGCTCTGGTTTAAACCTATCAAACTCCTTCAATTAAAGGAACATCAGGCTACTATAGATATTCCGAATAGGTTCTTCAGAGATTGGATAGAGGAGAACTATCCGGATTTAATCGCTGAATCTCTGGGGGGTGTTCTTGGTTTCCCGGTAAATATTCTTTTTAAAACAGAAGAAAAGATAGATCCTGTTGTTAAAAAGATGGATATGAAGCTAGAGAGCCGTAGACAGAGCCTGGCAAGAAGGGGGATATATCTCAATCCCAAATATACCTTTGAGAGTTTTGTTGTAGGGCCGAGTAACCAGTTTGCCCAGGCAGCTGCACGGTCTGTTTCAGAAGCACCTGGCAGAACATATAATCCCCTCTTTCTTTATGGAGGTGTGGGCCTTGGCAAAACGCATCTCATCAATGCGGTAGGCAATGCTGTCATTGACAGAAATCCTAACCTGATAGTCCTCTATGTCTCTTCTGAACAGTTTACTAACGAGGTGGTATCCGCAATAAGACATGATAAGATGGGAGAATTCAAAGATAAATACAGGAATTTGGACGTCCTTCTCTTGGATGACATACAGTTCATAGCAAACAAGACAGCAACACAGGAAGAATTTTTTCATACGTTCAATGCTCTGTATGAAAAACAGAAACAGATAGTAGTCTCGAGTGACAGACCACCGAAAGAGATAACAGCTGTTACCGACAGGCTCAGATCGAGATTCACGATGGGGCTCATTGCTGACATACAACCACCTGAGATCGAGACCAAAATTGCCATCTTACTCAAAAAGGCAGAGATGGAAAGGATAAACATCCCTGAAGATACCGCTTATTATCTTGCTTCGAAAGTAAAAACAAATATCAGGGAATTGGAGGGTTGTCTTATCCGCCTTGGTGCCCAGGCTTCATTGACAGGGAAGCCTATCGACACAGAGATGGCAAAGAACATCCTTCGAGACCTTATTGAGGAAGACGAAAAACCGATAACCGCAGATCACGTACAGAAAATAGTTTGCGAATACTTCGGGCTCAAACTGACAGATATAAAGGCGAAGAAGAGAACAAAGGAAGTCGCCTTACCAAGACAGATAGCGATGTATATAATAAAACAACTTACCGATATGTCTCTGAGCGATATAGGAAAAGGCTTCGGTGGGAAGGATCATGCAACTGTTATCTATGCATACAAACAGGTTGAAGAGAAGAGGGCAAAGGATGAGGCATTTAACAGGATGATAGAGAGCCTTATACGCAAGATAAAACCGTGAGGAGGGATTATGAAACTCAATGTGTCAAAGGATGAGATGCAGGAAAAGCTATCAAACATTCAGAATATTGTAGAGAAAAAGAACACAATGCCCATTTTAAGCCATTTTCTTCTCGATATAGGCAAGAAGGGATCATATATCGTTGCTACAGATCTCGAGACAGCGCTCAAAGAGCCAGTAGAGGTGAAGGTTGAGGAGGAGGGGAAGCTCTGTATCCCTGCACGAAAACTTTTTGAGATAGTGCGGGAAATGGATGGAGATTTATTATTGGAGTCAGTGGATGAGTCTGCCTCGGGCGGAGGATGGCTCAAAGTAAAAGCTGGCACAAGCGAATTTCGGCTCGCATGTCTTTCTGCAAATGATTTCCCGGCATGGCCTGCAATGGAGGATGTTGAGGAAATAACCATTGATGCCACGGTATTGCTGGAGATGATAGAAAGGACAATCTATTCTGCTGGAGAGAGCGATACCAGATATACCCTAAATGGTCTTCTTTTTCATACACAGCCAAAGGACAAAGCGCTCACCATTGTGGGAACAGACGGGCACAGGCTCGCATTCATCATGAAACAGATGGAAGGAGAAGGAAAGGATGAAAAAAAGATAATTGTTCCTCGGAAGGCGGTTTCTGAACTGAGGAGATTCTTAAACAGGGAAGCAGAGAAGGTCAAGATCTTGATAGGGAAAAACCATCTGCTCTTCAGCTTGGGATCTTCCGCTGCAGGCGGTGAAGTGCAGTTTCTGACAAGACTCATAGAAGGTACATACCCGAATTACGAGCACGTTATCCCTCAGGCAAATGAAAAAAAGGTATCTATCAGTAGGGAGGCCTTTACAAAGGCGCTCCGCAGAGTCT
This sequence comes from Nitrospirota bacterium, assembly GCA_043802315.1. Lineage (GTDB taxonomy): Bacteria > Nitrospirota > Thermodesulfovibrionia > Thermodesulfovibrionales > SM23-35 > DASPRG01. The sequence continues at coordinate 19,373 of JAZDLE010000064.1, read as the reverse complement.
CAGTAATGTCTCGGGAGAGGGCCAATGCCGTAAGATTTGACTTTGGAGAAAATAACCTTGTTATCTCATCGTCAAACCCTGACCTCGGCGAGGCAAGGGAGGAGGTCACTGTAGATTACAAAGGTGACAAACTCTCTCTTGGATTTAATGCGAGATATCTGATAGACGCCATGGGAGCAATGATGGCAGAGAGAGTTGTCCTTGAGCTTCAGGACCCGTTGAGCCCTGTACTTGTGAAAGAGGAGGGAAGGGAAGATTATCGGTGCGTGGTTATGCCAATGAGGATATAACGAGAAGGAAGATGAAAGAAAAGGAAAACGACAACGAGTCATATACTGCTAACGAGTCATATACTGCTGAGGATATAAAGATACTGAAAGGCCTGAGTGCTGTCAGGAAAAGGCCTGCAATGTTCATAGGCTCTACAGGGCCAGAAGGGCTGCACCATCTTGTGTATGAAGTAGTCGATAACAGCGTTGATGAGGCACTTGCAGGCTACTGTAAGAACATAGAGGTGATAATTCATCTCGATGGAAGTTGTACGGTGATAGATGATGGAAGGGGGATACCGACAGAACCCCATCCTGGAGACCCTGAAAGACGTTCTGCAACAGAGGTAGCCCTTACAGAATTGCATGCAGGGGGGAAGTTTGAATCAAAGGCATACAGGATATCAGGCGGGTTGCACGGAGTCGGGGTATCCGTCGTAAACGCCCTTTCAGAATGGCTTGACGTAGAAATAAGGCAGAACGGGAGTGTTTATCAACAGCATTATGAAAAGGGTGAACCAAAAGGTCCTCTGAGTATCGTTGGTAAGACAAAGGGGAGGGGCACAAAGGTTACCTTCAAGCCTGACCCTGAGGTATTCGAAATTTTAGATTTCAGTTATGATCTCTTAGCTCAGAGGCTGAGGGAGCTGGCATTCCTGAACAAGGGGCTCAAGATAACCCTCTCAGATGAAAGGACAGAAAAAAAGAATGAATTCCTTTATAGTGGTGGAATCTTATCCTTCGTGGAGCATCTCAATAAAAACAAGACCCCTCTTCACCACAAACCCGTTTATGTGTCTGGTGAAAAGGAAGATATTATCGTTGAGATAGCTCTCCAGTACAATGACGGCTATGCTGAAACCTTGTACACCTTTGCCAACAATATCAATACCAAAGAAGGAGGGACTCATCTCATTGGCTTCAAATCAGCACTTACGAGAACAGTAAACAGCTATGCGACCTCCTCGGGACTCCTGAAAAATGGAAAAGAGGCACTTTCAGGCGATGACGTCAGAGAGGGGTTGACAGCCGTTATCAATGTCAAGCTTCTCCACCCCCAGTTTGAAGGTCAAACAAAGATGAAGCTCGGGAACAGCGAGGTCAAAGGGATCGTAGAATCTATCGTGAATGATGGACTCGGTACCTATTTCGAAGAAAACCCATCAATAGTAAGAAAGATTGTTGAAAAGGCTCTCCAGGCAGCAAGGGCAAGGGAAGCTGCACGAAAGGCAAGGGAATTGACGAGGAGGAAAGGTATCCTCGAAGATACAGGGTTGCCTGGAAAACTTGCAGACTGTTCAGAGAAAGATCCAGCCTTGAGTGAAGTGTTTATTGTAGAAGGAGATTCTGCAGGGGGGTCTGCAAAGCAAGGCAGAGACAGGAGGACCCAGGCTATACTTCCTCTGAGGGGTAAGATACTCAATGTTGAGAAGGCACGGTTTGACAAAATGCTCAGCTCAGAGGAGATTAGGGTGCTTATAACAGCCTTGGGTACAAGCATAGGTCCTGAGGATTTTGATATAACGAAAATACGGTATCACAAGGTTATCCTCATGACAGACGCTGATGTTGACGGTGCACATATCAGGACATTACTACTTACCTTTTTCTACAGGCAGATGCTTCAGTTGATAGAAAAGGGCTATCTTTATATTGCCCAGCCCCCCCTCTTTAAAGTGAAGAAGGGCAAGACCGAAAGATACATACAGAACGAAGCAGAAATGCAGAACATGCTCTTTGAGCTCGCCTCAGATGACCTCGAGATTCCTATAAAAGGCCAGACCATGAAGGGGAAAGCCCTTATCCCTCATCTGAAGAGGCTATCGAAATTCCAGCGTTTGAGAGAATGGTTTGAAAGGAGAAGAAGAGACCCTGAACTTCTACAGTTCATACTTTCGCTAGGGATAAATAAGGATACGTTGAAAGATAGGGCAAAGTTTGGAGAAATCCTGAGGAAGGTAAAAGAAAAAGACCAAGACATCACTATAGGTGATATCCAGCTCGATGAAGAACATCAGACCTACGGGGTCGAGATAAGGAGACATAACTACAAGCTCAATCTTGATATTAATTTCCTCACATCTCCTGAATTCAGGGAACTAGAGAACTTTTACAGCATCATAAAGGATCTCGGGGAACCTCCTTATAGGATACAGACAAAGGAAGGACCAAAAGAGGTATCCACAAGTTCGGAGCTCCTCGAAATTGTGTTTGCAACAGCAAAGAGAGGACTCACGATCCAGCGTTACAAAGGTCTCGGAGAGATGAACCCTGGACAGCTATGGGAAACCACAATGGATCCTGACAGAAGGACACTCCTTCAGGTTAACGTCCAGGACTCTGTCCAGGCAGACGATATATTCACCGTTCTCATGGGAGATCAGGTTGATCCAAGAAGGGAATTCATTATTACTTACGCCCTTGAGGCAAGGAATATCGATGTATAAGCGGTGCAGCAAAGGAGCTGTTGTCATTCCCGCTTGTCGGGTCACCTCAGGCGACTCGACGAGGCGAGAATCCTTCTTAAGAAAGATTCTGGACAAGATAGAATGACAGGGATACGATGATTACATGGAATACTCAAGTTCAAAAATGAAAAATTTAAAAATAAGGAATTCCATAATTTTGCTTTTTGCATTTTTAATTTTTATTTATTTGTTACTGGCATCATGTGGAAAGCAGGAGGTTAAGAAGGCCTCTGAAGAGTCAAAGATCGCACAAGAGGCATTTAGACTCGCTGAGGTCATTAAAGATGCCTATATAAAAAATGATCGTTCAACCCTCGAGAAGAATTCTACAAAAGACGGCTATAGAGAGATCATTGAGGCGAGGAAAAGTTTCGACAGCGCTGAGCTTTCCTTTACGCCACGATGGGTTGTGATAGATGGTTCTACCGTTAATCTTAATCTTTCGTGGAATGGTACATGGGCAGTAAAGGGCAAAAGAATCGAAGATAGAGGCCTGGCAGTCTTTGTGTTTGAAGGAAAGCCCCTGAAACTCGCCAAGGTATTAAGGGCAAATCCATTCAGACAACCTGAATAACGTATCTTTCTGTCACCCTGGACTTGGTTCGGGGTCTCATAACCACTGATGAATTTATTTCAGCATCCCGACAGGTTTTTGAAAAGTAAGTAGCTTTTTACATTATCGTCTGAACTGTCATCTGAACCCTTCACTCTTGTCATTCTGAAGGAACCCTGAGTAAAACGAAGGGGACTGAAGAATCTCGCTCAGGATCGTAAAGGTCTTAAATGACAGATACCTCACCCCCCTTTTCTAAAGGGGGAAAGTGGGGGGGATTACCTAAAATCCCTTTGTGAGCCAAAGGCTCATTACGTTTGATTGCTTTTTAAAAACTCAGAAAACTCTGCATAATTGTATGTTTGACAGTCATTTATATTTTAGTTAGACTTAAATTAAAAGTTGAGGGAGCTTAAGGGGTAAGCCCTTATAGCGTAGAGGCATAAAAATGAAAGAGGCATTGAGATATTTAAATAATGCAAAAGGAATACTAAAAGCTGTTCCTGTAGAGGATAATATGTATACAGATGTTAAGCCTGTGAGGGAGGCATTTGCAACGGCTTATCTTGCTGTTTTAGAAGCTATTAATGAATACCTTATGAAAAAGGGTTTAACGAAGAAGGAGCTGCCAAAATCAGTAGACGCATATAGAAAGGCTTTACAAAAGCATAGAGCTATTCATAATGGGAAATTGATGAGGGAATTTGAAATGCTCTATGATGCCTTGCACATAGCGGGGTATTATAGAGGCTTGATATATAATGTAGATGCGGTTAAAGATTATTTAAAGGCCGCAAAGGCTTTTATTGAGAAGATTGGGTAATGGGTAAGCCTTCTGTATTTCTCTCTTAAGCTATTTTCAATTCTTTTTTGATTTCTTTTATAAGCCATTGTCTAATGAGTGTCTGATAAGGGACGCCTTTCATAGTCGCAATCTTCTTAACAGACTGCAGATACAAAGGATCTATTTTTATTGAGATATTTCTGAGTTTCCGTTTTCTGCTCCCTGTAATTATGCTTTTCCGCAGTGCATCGTCAAGGCTGAGATCGATCTCTTCGTCTATGATATCTTTTAGTATGCCGTGGGTGTCATAATACTCACCAGATGTGAGGTCTTTTTTGATTGTCCTTTTTCTCATAACTTTAAGCCTCCTTTAGGTATTCACTTGTCTTTATGTAGACGCCAATATCCCTTTTCACTCCTGTTCATATCCCAGCCTGTGATTACTCTGGCAATGCCATCCTTTTTCAATTCAAAAATCACTGTAAGATATCTTCCTTCAAGAGTTGGTCCCATTGCTACATAATGACCTTTTTTGGTTTTACGGAAACGTGGCTTTACTGCAAAGACCTCTTCAGCTTCTTCTGGTCTGATCCCATGACCAAGCTCAATGTGCAACACATTACCATTATCCCACTCAAATTCCTTTATCCTCAAATAAATCTCCTTATAGTAATACATTGTATTACCTTTTCTATGAGAAATCAATGCTTTTGTTACCCCTTCGCTCTCCTTACACTGTTTTCACATTTTATTTTTCCTCTTTAATTTTTATCAAGTTTTTCCCATATATCGGCACATGAAATCGGGACTCTGTGTAAGTCATAGAGGTATCCTGATAAACATGCCAAAGGAGGAAAGAAAAGGAGGGACAGCGACTGTTAATTAATGAGATGACGTAATTAGAAACATAAATACGGAAATATTCAAGGGCGGGTCGAAGGCCTGCCCTTCTTTTCTTAAAAGTCTGCTACAAAACCTTCTGCAGTGACTTCAGCCCTTTCAAAAGGAACCCTACACTTTCAATAATTCTACATTGAATGTAAATTTGAATTGAAGGCAGAAATGACTACTTTACTTTTTCGAGGGGAAGATTTTCGATAGATATATTTACAAAGCGTGAGTTATACACCTTTCATTTCTTTAACCAATTTTCTATCGTTAGTCCTTCTATATTTTCGAAGTGCTTTAGATTATTGGTCACAAGAATAGCATTATGTGTCATAGCAGTTGCACCAATCAGTGCATCAACTTCTCCGGTTGGTTTTCCCATGGCTCTAGGTTTGCTCTTTATATCTCCAAATGTTATAGCACATGACAAGTCGAAAGGAATTATGCGAATTACTTCTATAAAGCGTGACAGGTTTTCTAAATTTTTCTCAGGTTGTTGAGATGACTTTGCTCCATAGTAGAGTTCAGCAATTACAAGGGTGCTAACAGCGATTTCTTCGATATTTGAAAGTATCTTTTCTCTGACGACATGACTACCTTTTAAGTAAGCGATGATTATGTTTGTATCAAGCAGGAACATCAAAGTCTACTTTTCTACCAGGATATATATGTCTTTGCAAGTCAATTTCCTTAAAAATAGCATCTATACTTTTATCATCAGCCCACGAACCGCATAGCGATTCAATGATGTTTTTTTTCTCATCTAAACTTCTCTTTTTTTGCCGCGATAGTAAAAATGAGATAAAGTCATCCACTTCATCAAGAAATTCAGGCGTTAGTAATTCGAGCTCTTTCTTAATCTTTTCAGCCTTGGTCATCATCAATTCACCCCCTCCGCACTATAGTCATCCACCTCAATTAAAGAATAGCATGCGTTAAAAAGCAGGTCAACAACCATTGAAAAGGTGAAAGGGCAAATTTGTTTGCAAGAGCGGCTCGGGAAGTTAGGCAGCGAGGGCACTTCTCACTGACAATTACTGCAGGTGGTTTTGGTGCAGGAGGTGCAGCCTCAACCTAATAAAAGGGGCGGGTCGAAGGCCCGCCCGTTGGTTTTACTGAAAGTTAGTCTTCTAAACCAAGAATCATGATCTGGAAAATTTTCTCTATGGCCTGATCGTTTGGAAGCCTTCTTTGAGAGTGGCATTCAATAATGCTTCATCAGAGGCAACCATTATTGGATTTAAATGCGAAAGGTCTAAAAAGGTCGCAAGTTGAAGGCTGTCGAGGGTCCTGAGATTGTATTTAAGTATGAGGGGAATGCTTTTGTTTATGTGGTTTCTCCCAAGATCAACAATCCCGAATGATGAGATCATGTCTTTTGAAAACTCTGATAGACAAATGCGAAGATCATCTTCTGAGATGATACCTTCGTTGAGTTTCCTCGCAAAGACTGACGTAAACTCGGCTATGGTGATGCTTGCGATGGCGAAGATACCCTCAGGATCATTAAATATTTCATCTACTTTTTCTGAGCCTTCCTCTACGTGGTATCTTTTAACCAGAGCACTGGTATCAAAGAAATAGGCGGGCATTATCTATTTCGTTCTTCCACAATCTCTTCTGAAAGGGGGTTTTTAATGGAAGAAAGGCGTTTTCTTGCATCAGCAAGGGTTGTCTTCGGTGAGGCATAGTCTCTCAAAGTATAATCAGAACCATCCGAAAGCTTTATACCAAGTTTTGAAAGTTCCTTCAATGCTTCAAGTTTTTTTGATGATATCTGGATGGGTGCATTATCAGATTTTTTTGATGCCAGCATCTCATTTTCTCCTTACAAAAATGATACCATGGCTGGGGTTTAATGGGCAATACTAAAACAGGATTCTCAGTGGCATGAGCTGCAGGTGCTTTTCGTGCAGGATGTGCAGCCTGATGATGTACCGGCAAGAGGTTTTTCTGTGCCTGTTGCACTAAAGACAGAAAATTTCTTTTTAATGTCCCCAGAGTCGCATTTTGGACATCGGGCTTCCTGATTTCCAAAAACAAGCTTCTCAAAATCTTCTCCACAGCCATTACATTTATATTCAAAAATTGGCATTTTCTTTTTTCATCACAGATGATCGCAGATTGAAACAGATTGACACTGATATCTGTGCTAATCTATGTTCTTAGTATCTGTGTTCATCTGTTTTCTTTAGGTACTTTCTCCCAATCTTTTAGAAATTTCTCTATTCCTATATCCGTAAGGGGATGTTTTATTAATTATAACAGAATAAGGGATCGTTGCGATGTGAGCACCCATCTTTGCGGCCTCTACAACATGAAGGGGGTTCCTTTATTTGAGGCAGGGTCAAGAAATGGCCCTGCCTTTTTACCTTCTATCTTGCGCTGCTCTTTTCTTCGTAGACTCTGATAAAAGCCACGATTTCCCTGACGAACTTATCAAAATCCTTTAGATTATTGACAACAATATGATAAAGCTCTTCAGGAGTGACTTCCCTATAAAAATGAACCATGCGATTTCTGTACCCTGCCATGATATAAAGGACATCAGAGAGTTCTTTTGTGATAATTCCTCTTTCTCCAAGTTCCTTTGCTATAGCCTTGTATTCTATCTCTTTAAACCCAGGTGTCTTTGCGAGGATATGCCTCCCGATGTCAAATACAGCCTCAAGACTTCTTCTAAGGTAGCTCTCAACAAATGGTGGATTTTTCCTATCCGATAAAAATTCCTCTTTTGTCATCTTTGCAAAGGGCTTTAACTCCTGAAGGCAGGTCTCTATAAATCTCAAAAGTTCAAGGATTCGGGCTGTATTCAAATTCGAAATAACCATTCTCTATAGCCTCCATGATTTCATTATCGAGAATCCTCTTTTTAAAAAGTAGGTCTTCAGCTCTTTTCATTATGCTCTCTTCAAACTCATCTGCATACAATTCATCTTTCGCGTATATTCTTACACCCTTAATTATCTCATGCTGAAGGAGGGTATTCACTTCATGCATGAAGACGAGGTCAATATTAAAAGGTTCGAATATCTGCGAGATTTCCTTGTAAAGGATCCCGTAAGTCTTGATCGTTTCAGCGGGAGGGTTTTCAAAGGCACATGCGACATCGAGATCAGAGAAGGCATCAGGCATCACATCTTCGCCTTCGAGGTATCTTTTACCATTGTCTGCCTGTGAGCCAAAAAGATAGATAAGGACGATTCCGTATCTCTTAGCCACGGAGAGTATCTCGCTTTCTTTCATTGATAAACTATAGCACAGGTATTTAAAGTCGGTAAAGAAATAGGTACAAGAAGTAAGTGGCAAGACAGCGGGGGGAAAGGAATCAGGGTTGATGAAGCAATACTTCCTCTATGGCCTCAATTAGATGTATTACCGGCGTATGATTAGCTTCTCTCCTTAACTGCATCATACATCCTGGGCAGGAGGTGATGATTGTCTCTGCCCCTGCCTTTTCAAAGTCCTTGATGCGCTTCTCGAGTAGCCCTTCAGAGATTTCTCGATAGGAAAAGCTGAAAACGCCTCCAAAGCCGCAGCATCTCTTTTCCTCGGTCTCGACTAAGTCAATGCCGATGTTTTTGATAATCTCTCGCGGCTCTCTCTCCACACCTAATCCATAAATGAGGTGGCATGGATCATGGTATGTTGCTTTTGTTCGATGTGAATTAAGCAAGGATAAACGGGAGGGGTCTAATCTATTGATTAAAAATTGTGATATGTCCATTGCCTTCTCCAGACCTTCACCGATGAGTTTTGGGTATTCAACTTTCAGGGAGTATGTGCATGTCGGACAGAGACTCAGTATCGCCTCTACGTTCAACCGGCTGAATACGTTCACGTTCTTTCGTGCAAGTTTCATGGCCTCTTCTTCGAGACCGAGGGTCCTTAAGGGTACTCCGCAGCAGACCTCACCTGCTGGAAGGATAACTTCATAATCGAGTCTCTGAAGAATATTGATGAGGGATTCTCCTAAATGAGGATAGAGGAAATTGACAATACACCCAGTGAAAACGGCAACTCTGCCTTTCTTTTTTGAAACTGTAAATACCCGAGTTTCATTTTTGAGGGGGCCTTCAGGCAGTTCAGGAAGATAAGGGGATATCCGTCTTTTTACGAGGGAGGGGAATAGGTACTGAGACATCCTGAGAAGTCTGAAACTCAGCTTTGGCATTTTTGTATAAAATTTTGTAAGAAAACGGAGGGACCTTCTCTTTGCGTCTGACCTTCCGAGAAGCCTTCTGCCGTGGTATATAACCTCCTGGATATCGACTCCTGGCGGACATGATTCCGAGCAGGCACCACATAATATACAGCTAAAGATGCGATCCCTCAGAACAGCCGATGGTTTAAGCAGGTCTTCTGAAAGACCCCACAGGAGCACGAGCCTTCCCCTCGCACCCATTGCCTCTGTTGTGTCTTCATCGTACGTAGGACAGAAGGCCTTGCAACTTCCGCAGCGTACACATTTTGATAGTTCCCTCAGATACTTTTCTTTCTCCATGAGTAAATGAGAATGCCTTTCTTTTTTTTGCCCTTCGTTTATATAATTAGTATAATAAAAGAATTTTAAAAAGGTTAGTGAAAGGTCTATAAGAGTGCTTCTCGGTTTTAACACCAATGTTACATATAACGAAAATACCTATCATATCCAAACAGAAGATAATGGATTAAAAAACCCTGTAATCATAAGCCTCCTTTATTTAAAGGGTGAGATCATTGCAACAAAAAAAACCAGCTATGCAGATATTGTGGAAGAACCTGGTTATCGAGAGAAGATAAAGAGAATGATGATGGAACAGCACAGCAGCATAATAGAGGAGCTCATTGCAGGGAGATATACTGAAGAGGGCAAACCTGAAGAAAAAGAAGAAGGGAAAGCAATTCAATAAATGCGTTCAAAGAGCAGCAGAGAAAAAGATATAACCTTTCTGAAGAAACAGGCGAAATTGGTGAGGATAGAGATACTGAAGATGCTTACCTTAGCCGGTTCAGGCCATACGGGGGGGTCTCTATCAGCCGCTGATATTGTCACAGCCCTCTATTTCTCAAAAATGAGACATAGACCAGATGACCCGAGCTGGAGAGAAAGGGACAGATTCATCCTTTCAAAAGGCCACGCAGCACCTTTGCTCTATGCTGTGTTAGCTCTGGCAGGGTATTTCGATATCTCCGTTCTCAAGACACTCCGAAAGCTGGGCAGTCCTCTGCAGGGGCATCCCTGTTCACGGGTTCTTCCGGGTGTTGAGATCTCAACAGGTTCTCTTGGCCAGGGTCTCTCCGTTTCTAACGGTGTAGCAATAGGCCTGAAGCTGGACAATCTGAGTTCAAGAGTATACTGCCTTTTAGGCGATGGTGAAATACAGGAAGGTCAGGTCTGGGAGGCTGCGATGACGGCCGCACATTACAGGCTTGATAACGTATGTGCTGTCATTGACCTCAATGGCCTTCAGATAGATGGCCCTGTGTCAAAAGTGAAGGCTATAGAGCCAGTTACCGCTAAATGGTCTGCCTTTGGATGGAATGTTATCGATATTGATGGGCATGATATGGATGAAATTCTCTATGCCTTTGATGAGGCAGAAACCGTTAAGGGGAGACCGAGTGTTATCATTGCTCATACCATCAAAGGGAAAGGAGTTTCTTTCTTTGAGGGAAAAGTTGAATATCATGGAGTAGCCCCTACACCTGAAGAACTCGAAGGGGCATTAAAGGAACTTGCAATTCATGGATAAAGGGATACAGAGCACAGCAATAAAAAGAGCTGCAAGGGCAACAAGGGATGCCTATGGAGAGGAACTCCTTGAACTTGGAAAGAGACGGAAGGATATTGTTGTCCTTGATGCAGACCTCTCTGGCTCAACAAAAACAGGGAAGTTTGCAAAGGCCTTTCCAGACCGCTTTTACAATATCGGAATAGCTGAACAGGATATGATTGGAACTGCAGCAGGACTTGCACTATCGGGAAAGCTTCCCTTTGCGTCAACCTTTGCAGTTTTTGAGACAGGCAGGGCGTGGGAGCAGATAAGACAGACCATCTGTTACTCGAACCTGAATGTAAAACTTGTAGCAACTCACAGTGGCATCACGGTTGGTGAGGACGGTGCCTCTCACCAGGCAATAGAGGATATTGCACTCATGCGGGTTCTCCCCAATATGACAGTAATCGTCCCTGCTGATGCTCATGAAACAAGACAGGTCATCCATGCTATAGCAGATTATTGTGGTCCTGTTTATGTGAGGCTTGGAAGGTCTAAGGTTCCAGCCGTCATGCCAGATGATTACAAATTCAAGATAGGAAGGGCTTATACCTTCTCCACTGGCAAGGATGCAAATATCATAGCGGTGGGCATTATGGTATCCATAGCACTGGAGGCTGCAAAAATCCTCACAAAGACAGGCATAGATACGGGCGTAATAAATATGTCCACGGTGAAACCCCTCGACACGGAGACCTTACTGAATGTTGCAAAAACATGCAAGCTCATCGTTACCGCAGAAGAGCATTCGATTATAGGTGGGCTTGGAGGTGCCGTGAGTGAATTTCTCTCCGAAAACAGACCTACGTACCTCCGCAGAATTGGATTAAAGGATGCTTTTGGATGTTCAGGAACGCCGGAGGAGTTGTTAAAACACTATGGCCTTACTGTAAATGATATCGTAAGGACAATTCAGGAGACACTTGCGTCAATTTAAAATGCAAAGTCATGAATGCCCGCTAATAGGTTATTATATGTCATGCTGAACTCGTTTCAGTCCCGAATCAAGTTCGGGAAGACCCTGAATCTCGAAGCGAGTCTGAGCGAAGAGTCGCTTCGACAAGTCCAGGGTGACAAATACTCAGTAACCTGTTTTATTGGGGGAATAGCAATTTTTAACTGTATCGGATACTAATGACACAAATTGGTAAATTAAAATTTTTCAACATCCAAATTCGCATTTTTAATTTTAAAGTTTTAATTTCTATATGATACGTTTCGAGAAAGTATCAAAACATTATGACAATCAGACCGCTTTGCGGGATATAACCTTTTCAATCGAGAAAGGGGAGATGGTGTTTATCACTGGGCCAAGTGGTTCGGGAAAGACAACGCTCCTCAAATTAATACACCTTGCTGAGAAACCTGACGAGGGTAGTATTTCGATAGCAGAATGGGAGACAGGCAAGCTGAAAGAATCAGATATACCTCGCGTGCGGCGCGATATGGGGTATGTATTCCAGGATTTTAGACTCCTCAATAACAGGAATGTCTTTGACAATGTTGCCCTTGCCCTCAGGATCAGAGGAATGGATGACAAAGAGTTGAAGACACGGGTATTCGAGTCTTTGAAGTTAGTAAACCTGAGACACAAGTCCGACAGTTACCCCTTGGCTCTGTCAGGAGGTGAGCAGCAGAGGGTTGTTATTGCGAGGGCTATTGTTTCTGAACCAGCCATTATTCTTGCTGATGAGCCAACAGGCAATGTGGATCCTGACACATCAGCAGGTATCATAAGGACATTTAAAGAAATCAATGTCAAGGGGACAACGATCCTGATTGCTACACATAACAGAGAGCTTTTTCGGGACACAGGGAGAAGGGTTCTGAGGCTGGATACCGGTAATTTTGTGGGGGAGGAGACGGGTTAAATGGCTGCTCCCTACGCATTCAGGCTAGCAGCTCAGAGCATGTTACACGAGAAGTGGATAAATCTTCTTTCCATTCTCACCATAGCATCAGGCCTCCTTATTGCAGTTCTTACTGCCCTCACTGTCTACAATGTTGATGCGATAATGAAAAAGATCCCTGAAAAGTTTTCCATGATGCTTTACCTGAAGGATAACCTTTCAGGGGAGGATGTAGAAAATATACTGAGTACCCTAAGGAAGGATGCCACCATAGAGACGGTGAAATACATTTCAAAAGATGAGTCACTCAAGGAACTCAAGACCTTGTTCAAAGATGCTTCATACGTACTCGAAGGCCTTGAAGAAAATCCCCTGCATGACTCGATAGAGATAAAACTGAAAGGGGGGAGAGCAGGTCCTGAGACTGCAAAAAGACTGGCATCTGAAATGAAGCAGATAAAGGGGGTCGATGAAGTAGAGTACGGAGAGAAATTCCTTTCCTCTCTCTATTCCTTAGGACTCGGGATAAGGGCTGTAGGCATACTATTCATTACCATTATGTTTGGAGGAGTGATCTTTGTATGCTATAGCACGGTAAAGATTCTCTTTTACCGGAAGAAAGAAGAGATAGAGACCTATAAACTTCTCGGGGCCACAAAAGGATTCATACGAGCTCCGTTTGTTATTGAAGGTGCTGTTATCGGCCTTTGTGGTGGCCTCTTAAGTCTTGCAGGCATTTTATCATTACATTATATTGTTTTTCTTAAGCTCAGTCTTTCAATTCCTCTCTTTAAGGCCATCATATTCCCGACGAATCTGTCTTCTGTCCTTCCTCTCACAGGGCTTCTTCTCGGAATGACAGGTGCTGCAATTGCTATCGGGAGGATCCGATACTAAGCATGCATAGAGCGAAGAGCATACTTTTAGTTTTTGGCCCGTTTCTCTTAACTCTTAGTTCTCTGCTCTTCGCTTCGTACTGTTCTGCTGCGACCCCCCAGGAAGAGTACAAAAAGATGCAGAGAGAGATAAAAGCCCATAAGGAAAAACTCGAAAAGGCAGAAAGGCGTGAACACTCAGTCCTGACTGATTTAGAAAAGACCGACAGAGATCTCAGCATCGTAGAGGCTGAGGTCAGGAAATACAGGAAGAGACTTAAGAATACAGAGTCACAGATATCAAAGGTAGAAGCTGAAATTTCTCTGAGCAGAGGAGGCATCGAGAGGCAGAGAGAGTGGATAAAGAGAAAACTCAGAACCATGCAGAAAAATAGATACCCGGGTGATATCGTTCTGCTACTTTCAGGCACCGAGGATATCTCTCAACTGATGAAAAGTTGGAAAAGCATGGAATATATCACCCTGTACGAAAACAGGTTACTGAATACCTATAAAGAAAACCTCAAGAACCTTGATGAGAAAGAGAAACAGCTCATAGTTCTCAAGGCGGAGCTCGTTAAAAATGGAAAAGAGGTTAAGTCTAAGGAGGAAGAACTTGCAGGGAAGAAGAAGAATAAAGAAGAGTTACTTGCATCCGTAAGAAAGGAGAAGTCTTCCTATGAGAAGATGTTGAAGGAGTTAAAAGAATCCTCAAAAAGGCTCCTCGAGGTCATAAAGGAATCTGAAAAGGGAGATACTTACCGTGCAAAAGGGTTTTCAGGTCTGAAAGGAAAACTTTCCTGGCCAGTAGAAGGCAAGATAGCAATACGTTATGGCTCTCAAAATGACCCCCAGTTTAATACCCCTGTTTTCAGAAGTGGTATATTCATACAGACAGGTGACGATATCTCCGCGAAGGCTGTTTATACTGGCAAGGTCGTTTTTGCAGAATGGTTCAAAGGTTATGGCCAACTCATGATTGTAAACCATGGTGATGGTTACCATACACTCTATGGAAGCTTATCAGAGATTTTTTCAAAGGCTGGAGATATAATAAACGTAGGGCAGGTAATTGGAAGGGTAGGGAATTCAGGCATTCTGAATGCACCCGGCCTTTATTTTGAAGTGCGATATAAAGGCAAGCCCCTTGATCCATTACAGTGGCTAAGAAAGAGATAACATTGTGGAGGATAAAAGGTGATTAAGAGAAGGATAATTTTGATATTTACTCTTATTTTTGTTGTAGCTTCAGCAGGTGTTCTTATTGGTCGATGGTCTATTGTGGGAGCAGAAGGAGAAGGATATGAAGAACTGAAGGTCTTTACAGAGGCCCTGTCTATGGTCAAGAAGAACTATGTTGAAGATGTAAAGACAAAGGACCTCGTCTATGGTGCTATTAAGGGAATGCTCAGCTCTCTTGATCCTCACTCAAGTTTTCTCAATCCCGAAGCATATAAAGAGATGCAGGCTGAAACAAAAGGAGAGTTTGGAGGTATTGGCATCCAGATAGGAATAAAAGAGGGGATGCTGACTGTAATAGCTCCCATAGAGGATACGCCTGCCTCCAGGGCTGGTATAAAAGCGGGTGATAAGATAATAAAGATTAACAACGAGTCTACAAAAGACATGGGTCTTCATGATGCGGTCAATAAAATGAGGGGGGTACCGAAGACCTCTGTAACCGTAACAATACTCAGGGAAGGTTGGAAAGAAACAAAGGACTTTACCCTCGTAAGAGAGTTAATAAAGATAAAGAGTGTGAAATCGAAGCTACTTGAAGATGGTATTGGGTATATAAAGATGAGCCAGTTCCAGGAACAGACAGCCGCAGACCTTTCTACTGCCCTGGAGAAGCTCGGGCAGGAGAAGATGAATTCCCTCATCCTTGACCTCAGGAATAATCCTGGAGGGCTTCTCAACAGTGCCGTCAGTGTTACAAGTCAGTTTCTGCCACCAGGCAAGCTAGTCGTATATATCAAAGGTAAAAAGGGAGAGAGGACAGAGTTCAATACAGGTGGTGATCTGCCAAATTACGATATGCCAATGATTGTCTTGGTAAATGAAGGCAGTGCAAGTGCGTCAGAGATCGTTGCTGGTGCATTAAAGGACTGGAACAGGGCTGTTATCCTCGGTGCAAAGACATTTGGAAAAGGGTCGGTGCAATCAGTAATCCCGCTCAGTGACGGTTCGGGACTGAGACTTACGACAGCAATATATTACACACCAAAGGGTACGTCCATACAGGCAGCAGGAATTGGGCCCGATATTATTGTAAAGCTTGAGACAAAAGAAAAGGCTAAGGAGCATCCTGTGATACGAGAGAAGGACCTCGAAGGGCATCTTGAGAATAATCAAGGTAAAGAGGTACCAAAGGAGCCTGAAGAGATGGTTCCTATTGAGGTCGAAGAAAAAGAGGATGCACAGCTTCAGAGGGCTATTGACCTTCTCAAGACATGGAAGGTGTTTAAAGAACTTCCCAAGGCAGCATAAATAATTTAAAAATAAAAGGTAAAAAATAAAAAATTCCATAACTTTTAATTTTGCTTTTTTCGTTTTGCATTTCGCATGTTCAGAGTAATCTTTGACATAGAGACCGTAGGGAAGGATTTTGAGTCCCTTGACAGACCAATTCAGGAATACCTTCTGAGATATGCTGAGACAGAAGATGAAAAAGAAGAGATAAAAGACCGCCTCTCTTTCTATCCCCTCACCGGTGAAGTCGTTACCATAGGATTGCTCGATCCAGATACACAGAAGGGGAAGGTATTTTTCCAGAATGCTGGTGACCCATTACTCCCCTTCGAAGAAGACAACGTGCTTTACGAAACAGGAACGGAGAGGGAGATACTCGAGAAATTCTGGGCTGTTATCAAGGGCTATGACAAGTTTATTACCTTCAACGGCAGGAGTTTTGACTGCCCTTTCATCCTTATTCGCTCTGCTGTCCACAGGATAAAGCCACGAAGGGATTTAATGCCTAATAGATACAGTGATACGCATATAGACCTTCTCGAACAGCTTACCTTTTATGGTGCCTCGCGCAGGAGGTTCAGTCTCGATATGTGGTGCAGAGCCTTCGGGATAAAGAGTCCAAAAGAAGGCGGCATTACAGGAGATGAGGTAAAAGAATCATTCAAGGCCGGAAGGCATCTTGATATTGCGAGATATTGTATGGGTGACATCAGGGCAACAAAAGAGCTTCTCTACTTTTGGGAAAATTATATCAAGTTCTCACCTTAGATAAGAGGTGTTATTTATAAGTAGATTTGCCCTTAATCTTTATTCTATAAATAACTACAACTTTTGCCGCATCATCTATCGTGTAAAGGATGCGATAATTACTAACACGAATACGATAGCCTTCTTTTTCTGTGAGTTTTTTACACTGGGTTGGTCTCGGATTAGAAGCAAGGGAAAGAATTGCTTTATCAATTGCAGAACGATATTTCTGAGGAATCTTCTCAGCCTCTTTTGCAGCCCTTCTTTCAATTATGATCTTGTAGATCAACCTTTAAGCCAAGTCTTGCGGAACTTGTCATATGGGATGAAGGAGGTTGCTTCCCTCTCTGCCCGTAAAAGGTCATTAGCGTCTTCCAGGTCTTCAATTAATTCCATAATGCTTTTATATTCCTTGATATCGAGAACAACAGCCTTTTTATTGCCTTTTTCATCAATAAGATATTTTGGTTTTGCTTTTTCTATAATGCTTTGCATTTTTACCCCCGCTTATTATGTATCGCTTCTATTTGAAAATAGCATATAGGGGACAGGTGAATCAACAGGTTAAGGGATTACGAATTATGTGGAATAGGTTCTTTGTTTTTTGCTGTAGCCGCAGGTTTTAGCCTGCGATTTACAAGGGATCGAGAATAAATAAACACGCAAACTTAAAGACAGAATTATATCTAGCGGGCATTGTCAGAGTAACTATCATCGAATTGGAAAGATCAGAAGGTTAAAAGTAATGTTAAAGGAAAGAGAAGAGTTTTTGAAAGAGACCCTTGACAGCATTCAAGAATGAATGTTATATAAATATATAAGGGAGGGTAATTCTTTACCCCAGGGTAAACACAATTCACCTCTTAAGTAGGGATGTTACCCCAACATCCCTCGTGTTTGCCTCAATTTCCCCTTACCCTCCCTTAACATAATAAAAAATAAAAAGGAAATAAAGGGTAGCAAAGAAAAACTTGTCTTTTATTTCCGAAGTATTAGCATTTCAACCAATAATCATTACTTCTCAGTCATCCTCAAAGTGTAGACTTGTAGGTGTACTGCGCAACGAGGCAAGATAATCAGGCAGGCGCATTTGATGAAGTAATCAATAAGAATTAAGAACTTTATATACTATGGACTGGTAAGTGGAGTACCATCTTATCTGCTATAACTCCACAGAATTTAGAGCATGATTGATAAACCTGTGTAGGTTATACTACAAAAAAATCAAATAAAATATGAAAGCTAAAATTCTAAAAATACTTTTGTGGTGGCAAGGGCTATATTATGGGATCACTGGAATTTGGGCAATTGTGTCTCTGGATAGTTTTTCTCGGATTACTGGACATCACGACACTGGCGATGCCTTTGAAATGCACTCAATTGCGGCATTGGCTGTGGTCTTAGGTACTGCCTTTATTTGGGGTGCTATGCAGGAAAAATATCGAGTTTTTGCCGGCTGGATATTGTTTGGTTCAGCTATAGCCATCATTATTCCAGAAATAGTTTATTTTTCTTCCGAAGTTAAAAATACTCTTTTTCTTTTTGATTTCTTTGAGGAAATAGTAATAGCTGCATTGATGCTTTCTATCCTTACTACAAAAAGCACTTCATGAACATATCCCGAATATGTGTGAGCTGTTTACCCTGCGATTCACAAGGCATTTAAAATAACAAAGTACGCAAACTAAAGTTTGTCTACGACTTGTAGGGCGGCTACTTATCTGACAAGTCAATCAGTAATCCCCCTCCATCCCCCTTTAGAAAAGAGGGACTAAAAAATGAAAATTTATAAAAAGGGAAATTCGGATGTGGTAACTTTGGGAATGGTATAATCTTATCCCCTCTTTTATAAAGAGGGGGACGGGGAGATTACTTAAATAGGAAATTCCACGTTAAGGTGCTTTTCAAAGCAAGTACTCGTTTATCCTTTCAAGCTCAAATTTATTTGAGTCAAGAACATTATTGACAAACCTGAAGATGAGTTTTCGCTGTTCAAGGGTAAGGTCTGGGTAAAAAATAGGGTTTGCAACGACAGCACCTCTGAAGGCATAAAAGGGGGCAACAACGCTGTAGAGCTCATCATCGCTTGTTAACGCTACATATTTATCAAAAAACATTCTCAGTCCTTCGAGATAAGAGCCTTTTACAGAGCCATGATGTCTTATGGAAAAGAAAATATAATTGATTGTGAGGGCAGTTATATCATCTGCAGGATCACCCCAGGGTCCACGGCTTCTGTCAAGGAGAACGAAATCTACCCCCCCTTCGCCCCCCCTTGCTAAGGGGGGGAGTGGGGGGGTGGGGTTAAACCAAATATTACCGGGATGAAAATCTCCATGGATCTGTGAGAGCCTTCTGTATTTTGGTTTTAATCTTGCAATCCAGTCTACCGACTTCTTAATGATCCCTGCCATCTCATCATATGAGAGAGTCCCGTCGGGATATGAATCAAAGACACCCATAAGACATTCGCCATGACCAATAGTGTCCCTGAGCTTTCTCCAGTAAAGGGTCCTTGAATCTTTTTTTACAGAATGTATTTCAGCAAGATACGAGGTCATTGCCTTTATCTTTTCGATATCAGAAATTTCGAGCTTGTCTCTATGAGAGAATTCAGTTAGGTCATTGAAATAATGTCTGCCCGTTCCTCTCTCCATTAACAGATAATATTCTCTTCCGCCGCCGATGGACTTTATCGAACCGTCCTC
>JAZDLE010000063.1:0-3764 GCA_043802315.1 Nitrospirota bacterium | reverse complement strand
ATTCCCTTGCTTATTTAAGTCTCGAAGGGCTCAAAAAGATTGTCCCTGATCCTCATAACTACTGCACTGCCTGTTTTGATAACCACTACCCTATCAGTTTCCCCGGTGAACATCTTGAACAGATGGAATTCTTATACAGGTAGAAACCATTGATAACCTCGACACTAAGAGACATATTCAGAATTAATCTCGGTGTTAAAAAATACGAAAGGGTTCTTCTCTTTACTGACAGACCTTCTGAAAAAGAAGAGATAGATGAATCAGATAAAGAGCGAAGGTTGAAGCTACGCTCGCTCTCTCTCTTTGCCACTGAGACAGGCAGGAATTTCTGTAAGACTATCTTATTCCATGAATATCCTGCTACAGGCAGTCATGGTGAAGAACCACCAGAAGAACTATGGGAGTTTGCCTTTGGAAAAAAGACAGTTGAAGCTTTAAAGAAAGAGAAACTCCTTCTTCCAATTCTTATGAAAGATGCAGAGGATAGCGAGATAAAAAGGGCTGAAGAAATTATCAGGAGACATAAAAAGAATGCTGTAAACTGTGTGATCGCCCTTTCAAATTATTCCACAAGCCATACGAGGTTCAGAGATTTCCTGACAAGGATCTGTGGCTGCCGATATGCGAGTATGCCTCTCTTTGATACTTCAATGATCGAGGGAGCGATGAATGTCGACTGGAGAGCCCTAGCAAAAAGGACGGGAAGGATCGCAAAGGAAGTAAACAAGGCTGAGTTTATAGAAATAAAAACATTAAACGGCTCCTTTATCTCTTTCTCAAAAAGGGGAAGAAAAGCAGGATCTGATACGGGGATTCTTAAGAGAGCAGGTTCTTTTGGCAATCTTCCAGCAGGTGAGGTCTACATAGCGCCCTTAGAGGGAACAGCTAAAGGCAGGCTCATCCTCGAGTGGGCTCCGACAAGGCGTCTTAAGTCTCCCATCATCCTTACTATTAAGGACGGCTATGTTGTAAATATCGAAGGGGAAGATGAGTACGCTGAATATCTCAGTGCAAAAATTTACGAAAGAAAGGAAAATGGAAATATTGCCGAGTTCGGCATAGGCACAAATGACCATGCTACAAGGTTAGACAATATCCTTGAATCAGAAAAAATCCTTGGAACCATCCATATAGCCTTCGGTGACAACAGTTCCTTTGGCGGAAAGACTAAAACACCCTTTCATCAGGACTTTGTCTTTTTAAAACCAACAGTGAAGTTAATTCATAAGGACGGCACCAAAAATATCATCCTCAAGTCGGGCAGACTTCTCTGCGAGGGATGTTCATGAGAACCCTTTCCCTCGGTTATTCCCCATGCCCCAATGACACGTTTATATTCTATGCTCTTGTCCACGGGAAGATCGATACAGGAGATTTAGGATTTAAAGAGGTCCTGCTGGATGTCGAGACCCTGAATAAGATGGCTTTGCTCTCTGAACTTGATATTACAAAGATTTCATATCATGCCTTCGGCTATTTCCGCGAAGATTACTGCCTCCTCCGCTCTGGCAGCGCAATGGGCAGAAGCTGCGGCCCCCTGCTCGTCTCCAAGGAAGATTATGCCCTGAAGGATTTAAAGGGCAAAAGTATAGCAATCCCTGGAAGACTCACAACGGCGAACCTCCTTTTTCAGCTCTTTGCCTTTGAATCAGGGATTCAGTTCTCATCTCCTGTCGAAATGCCTTTTCATACAATCATGGATTCAGTGGCGAAGGGAAATGTTGATGCAGGACTGATCATTCATGAAGGAAGATTTACCTATCCCCTTTATGGATTAAAGAAGATTGTGGATCTCGGTGAGTGGTGGGAGAGCATGACAGGTCTCCCTCTCCCTCTCGGCGGTATCCTTGCAAAGAGGAATCTGGGAAAAGACTTGATAAAAAGGGTTGATTCTTTTATAAGAAAGAGCATTGAATATTCTTTACATCATAAAGAAGACCCAAAGGCGTATATTAAACAGCATTCCCAGGAACTTGAAGAGAAGGTGATAGAGCAGCATATCAATCTCTATGTGAATGATTTTTCTCTCGATATTGGGGAAGAAGGGTTATCAGCCGTTCGGGAGCTCTTCAAAAGGGCAGAAATGAAAGGAATTATCAAAGAATCGAGGAATGATATTCTATGCGTTACGTAATTCTCGGGACTGCAGGCCATATCGATCATGGTAAGAGTGCCCTTGTAAAGGCACTGACAGGTATAGACCCTGACAGGCTCAAAGAAGAAAAAGAGAGAGGCATCACGATTGATCTCGGTTTTGCAGATCTCAGTTACCCTGATGGCCTTACTATTGGGATTGTCGATGTTCCGGGGCATGAAAGGCTCGTGAGGAACATGCTTGCTGGTGCAGGAGGGATAGACCTTGTGCTTCTCGTAATTGCGGCAGATGAAGGTGTTATGCCACAGAGCCGCGAGCATTTATATATCTGTGATCTTCTGAAGATCAAATCAGGTATCATCGTAATCACCAAGGCAGACCTCGTAGAGAGTGAATGGCTTGATCTTATGAAGGATGAAGTGAAGAACTTTGTAAAAGGTACTTTCCTCGAAGGGTCACCAATAGTTCCTGTCTCATCAAAGACGATGTCCAATATAGATCTCCTCAAAGAAGAGATAAGGAACGTAGCATTAAAGGTTGAACCGAAGCCTACAAAAGGTCTCTTCAGGCTTCCCATAGACAGGGTTTTTACGCTCAAGGGATTTGGAACGGTTATTACCGGGACTGCCTTATCCGGAAGCATTTCTGTAGATGATGCTGTGGAAATACTACCGAGCAATATCACGAGCAGGGTTCGGGGTCTCCACAGCCACGGCAAACCCATACAGACTGCATATGCAGGTCAGAGGGTTGCGATAAATCTCCAGGGAGTCGAGAAAGAAGAATTGAAAAGGGGAGAT
Source organism: Nitrospirota bacterium (assembly GCA_043802315.1). Taxonomy (GTDB): domain Bacteria; phylum Nitrospirota; class Thermodesulfovibrionia; order Thermodesulfovibrionales; family SM23-35; genus DASPRG01. The sequence continues at coordinate 869 of JAZDLE010000063.1, read as the reverse complement.
TCTGCTGTGTTGCCTGGAAGATTTATCCCTACAAAGACGATTGATGCAAAGATAGAGCTCCTCAGGGATGTGCCACCTCTTAAGAGTAAAAGCCTCGTCCATTTCCATCTTGCCACTTCAGAGACCATTGCGAGGGTCATCCTCTATGGCAGGGATGAACTCAAACCAGAGGAAAGTTGCTACTGCCAGTTCAGGCTTCAGGATCCTGTCGTATCCATGTCTGGAGACAGATACATCATAAGGAGGTTTTCTCCTGTTGAGACGATTGGTGGAGGAGAGATATTCGACCCGTCTCCACCAAAAAGAAGGCAGAAAGACATTGCTGAAGTCCTGATGACATTCGAGAAAGGCAGCCTTAGTGACAAGATTTCTCTAAAGGTTTTACAATCAGGGCTTCATGGTATTTCTACAATGGCTCTTGAGGGGTGGATAAAGGCTGAAATACCTGCGATAAGGGAATCAATAGAGATACTCAAAAAAAATGGGCTTCTATTCAATGTAGAGGATATCCTTATCCATAAGACCTTTTTCGATTCTTTCAGGGAAAAGGTTCTTCAGACCCTGAAGAATTTCCATACGAAAAACCCCTTGAAACCTGGGATGCCGAAAGAAGAGCTCAGAGTTAAACTAAATATAGAACCCAGGCTCTTCAGTGGACTGCTTACATCTCTCAAAGATGCTGTTATGGAGAAGGAGATAATCCGTCTCCGAACCTTCAGTACTGTTCTGTCCCAGGCAGAAGAGACAATAAAGGCGAGGATATTTGAGCTCCTGCAGAAAGGCGGTTTTCAACCTCCGAGCAAGGAAGAATTATCTCAATCTTTTAAGTTGGATCAGAAACATCTTTCAGATATCTTGAAACTCATGGT
>JAZDLE010000062.1:0-6418 GCA_043802315.1 Nitrospirota bacterium | reverse complement strand
GTTCTTCGGAAAAAGACACGATTTGTCCACAATGTGGTTCAAACAAGGTTAAGAAGAAGTTCTCTCTCTTCAGCAGTTCTACAGTAAAAGATAGCCGTAAACCATCTCCTGCTGTTCCGGGTTTCAGCGGAGGAACCTGAGGTATCCGTTCCTGCTAAACCGTCGGTTCAGCTCATCATTAACTCTGATACTTGCAAACTTCCTCCCTCCTTTGCATGTAATTTTTAATATGCATTACGATCACCCCCTTGGAATGGTTCAATTCAACATCACATTGACAGAGAAATTTGCAAACTGTTACAATTAACTTCAATTCATAAAAAAAATTTCTAAACAGAGGGGAGGGGTATATGGATGCCCGTTGTAAGAATTCTTGAGAGTGATTCCTTTGAAAATGCACTAAAAAAGTTCAAAAAACAGTGTGAAAGAGAAGGAATCCTCTCCGAGATAAAGAAAAGAGAGCACTACGATAAGCCGAGTGTAAAGAAGAAGAAAAAGGCTATCGCTGCTCGGAAAAAAGCCTTCAGAAGAATAAAATTTGCGGCAAGGTAATGTCTCTTCAGCAGAGATTAGATGATGATCTAAAGGTAGCGATGAAGAGCTCTGATAATCTCAAAACCTCTGCTTTAAGGATGGTCAAGGCAGCCATCAAGAACAAGCAGATAGAGAAGATGAGAGAGTTGTCTGAGGAAGAAATAATCTCCGTTATCTCTACGCTCTCCAAACAGAGGCGTGAATCGATCGAGCTTTTTTCAAAGGGAGGAAGAGAAGACCTTGCAGAAAAAGAAAAAAGGGAGCTCTCAATCCTCCAATCATACTTGCCGAGTCAGCTTACTCCAGAGGAGCTTGACCGTTTAATCATTGATGCGATAAAAGAAGCTTCTGCTGAAGGGGTAAAGGACATAGGTAAGGTTATGCGCATCCTCATGCCCCGATTGAAAGGTTCTGTTGATGGAAAGGTTGTAAATCAGCGGTTAACTGAACTATTACAAAAAACATGAAGCTAAGAGACATTTATAGAAAAGCAATTGAAACTGGTATGGACAATGACCCTCGAGGCAGGGATATCGTCCTGAAAGACCTGGAGCAGAGGAAAAAAACTTTTGATGAGCTTAAACCTGATGAGAAAGATTTTTTCGACATGGAATCTTTCCAGAACCCTTACGCTGATTCAAGGATTCTCTATGGGACAGGTGAGGAGGAGATCAGAAGCATCCTTATCGGTATAGATATTGAAGTCGGTGAGATACTGCTTGCTGACAGCCTTCGGTCAAAGGGAAGGCAGGTTAACCTCCTCCTTTCGCACCACCCTGAGGGAAGAGCATATGCAAACCTTTATGCCGTAATGCATATGCAATCAGATATATTGAACAGATTTGGAGTCCCTATCAACATTGCAGAGGGGCTCATGGATGAAAGGATAAAAGAGGTAGAAAGAAGGCTTCTACCGGTTAACCATTCAAGAGCTGTAGATGCTGCGAGGCTTCTCGGCATTCCCTTCCTTTGTCTTCACACGCCTGCTGATAACATGGTTGCAAATTATCTCCAGAGGCTCTTCGATGAAAAGAAGCCCTATCTTATAGATGATGTGACCGCCATACTCAAAGGCATACCCGAATATAGAGAGGCAGGACTGAACAGTGTAGGCCCAAAGATCTTTCTTGGTTCAAAGAACAGGAAAGCAGGAAAGATCTTTGTTGACATGACAGGTGGCACAGAAGGGGCAAAAGAGATATTTGAAAGCCTCACAATGAGCGGAGTAAGCACAATCGTAGCAATGCACCTGAGCGAGGACCACCGGAAAGAGGCAGAAAAGAACCACCTGAATGTTATCATTGCTGGACATATTTCAAGTGACAATCTCGGCTTTAACTTACTGTTAGATGAGGTTACACGAGGTAATTCATTCGAGATTTTAGAATGTTCTGGATTTAAGAGATTCAGTCGAAGGGCTGAATGAAGTTTGAACAGCTGCTTGAAGAAATAAAGTCTAAAATAGACATCGTTGATTTCATATCCGATTATATCCAATTAAAGAAATCAGGTCAAACCTATAAGGCTCTTTGTCCTTTTCATTCTGAAAAAACCCCTTCCTTTATGGTAAGCCAATCAAAACAGATATTTCACTGTTTCGGATGCGGGGTCGGCGGTGATGTAGTCAGCTTTTTGATGAAACATGAGAACCTCTCTTTCAATGAAGCAGTACAGTATATTTCGAAAAAGGCAGGTATTCAGATTAGAGAATTTACTTTCGACAAAGATCTCTCGGAAAGACGCGAAAAGTTACTCCACATAAATAGTGAGGCCAAGAAAATTTTTATCAAGAACCTGAATAGCTCAGAGGTAGCCAAAACCTATCTCAAGAAGAGAGAGATTGAAGAGTCATCCCTTCACAGTTTCTCCATAGGTTATGCTGCGAATGAAAGAGATGGTCTTATAAAATATCTGGAGAAGATAGGTTATAGCGATTCCTTGATAAAGGATGCAGGTCTTGCTGTATCTGATGAAAGGGGCTTCAGGGATGTATTCAGAGGACGTATCATCTTTCCTATAAGTAACTACCAGAATGATGTTATTGCCTTTGGTGGCAGGGTCTTAGACGATTCTCTTCCGAAATATCTTAATTCCCCCGAGACAGAGCTATTTAAAAAAGGTGAGACTCTCTTTGCCTTAAACCTCGCAAAAGATGAGATCAGAAAAAAAGGTTATGCCATTATTGTTGAGGGATACCTCGATACAATCCTATGCCATCAGTTCGGGTTTAAGAACACGGTTGCGCCATTAGGAACAGCTTTGACTTCAAGGCAGTTACGGAGGCTTAAACCATTAACGGGAAAGGTTGTACTGGTCTTCGACAATGACGAGGCCGGTGTTGCTGCTGTAAAGAGGTCTCTGGAAATCCTTTCTGAATGCGACTTCAGAACAAAAGTCCTGTTACTCCCTGAAGGTGAAGATCCTGATAGTTTTTTGAGAAAGAAAGGCAGTCAGCCTTTTAAGAGGATGCTTTCAGAAGCTCTGTCAATGACAGAGTTTCTCCTGAATACTGCAAAGGGGGACAAGATAGATACCGCAAGGGAAGTCCTCGTGATGATATCAGGCATAAGGGATATGATTGTGGCAGACGAATTATTACGTGAACTCGCTGATAGAACAAGAATTGATGAATCTGTCCTGAGGAGTGAACTGAAACAGATAAAGAAAAAGACACGATCGAACAGCTTCGAGGGGCTGGGGCTCATGAAGGTGGCAAAGCATAAAGAAGAATATCTTCTCCTCAGTGCAATCATTGCATTCCCTGAAAAGGCTGAATACGTGCTTTCAAGACTTGATATTGAAGACCTGAAGGACGAAACAATAAAGTCTTTATTCAAGAAAATAAAGACCCTCGGCAACATGTTTACTATGGGGGCTCTCCTTAATGAGGCTGACGATGAAGAGAGAGCACTGATTACGGGACTCTCTCTGAAACCAGGATTTGACATAGAGCATGTTGACAGAAACATCGAAGACTGTCTGCAGACACTGTTCCAGAAACGATTTAATGAGAAAAGGAAACTGGCAGAGGAATCAGGCGATATTGCGCTTCTGAATAAATTGCTCAAGGAAAAGCGTAAGCTTGTAAAGGGGAACACCTATGGAAGAATGCTTTGACTATTTCGAAGAGCAAGAAGAGGAGAGAAAGACCGATCATTTCAGGGCCGGGATCAGCGATGAGTCCCCAGAGAAGGGAAAAAAGGTCCCTGGTTTTGTAGAAGGCGAAAGAGACCCCGTCCGCATCTATTTGAAGGAAATGGGCAATGTGCCATTGCTCACAAAAGAAGAAGAGATAGGGATTGCCAAAAAGATAGAAGCAGGAAAAGAGAAAGTCTGCAGGGTAATATTTTCAATACCCTTTTTCCTAAGAAGGCTTATAGCGTTAGGAAGGATGGTAAAAAGCGAAAAGGCCCCCCTCACAGAGATTATTCAGAACTGCGAAGGAGAGACAGAGGAAGCCCTTTTCTTAGAAAGAGGAAGATTCTTTAAGATTACAGAGGAGATAGGAAATCTCTATCAGAAACGGGAGACCTATCTCATAAAATTAAACGATATCATGCCTGCAACACATAACAGGTTAATCAAAAAACTCAGGGCAAACAGGGAACAGATCCTTGAAAAAGTTCATGACCTGAGATTAAAAGAGGATGTCATAATAGCATTCTCAGAGGAGTTAAAACGGTCAGTTCAGGAAATAGAAGATCTCCAGAAAAAAATAGTAAAGACAACGAAAAGGGTAGGATATACCTCTCAGATAAGGAAAGAGATAAAGAAGAAAGAAACTAAATGTGGAATGAATTCTGACGAATTGAGAAAGGTATTAAATGTTCTGACGGAAGGGGAGAGAGAAGTACATGGCGCAAAAAAGGCGCTGATAGAAGCCAATCTGCGATTTGTGATAAGCATTGCTAAAAGATATGCAAGAAAAGGCGTAAGCCTTTCAGATCTCATACAGGAAGGAAACATCGGACTTATGCGGGCTGTCGATAAATTCGAGTATAAGCGCGGTTACAAGTTCAGTACCTATGCAACATGGTGGATCAGACAGGCAATAACGAGGGCACTGGTAGAACAATCGAGAGCAATAAGGATACCTCTACATACAGTCGAGATCATAAACAAGATAACAAAGGTTATGAGTGAACTTGTCCAGGAGACTGGTAATGAGCCCACACCTGATGAAATTGCTGAACGGTTGAAGATTCCTGTCGAGAAGGTAAGAGAAATACTCAGGATGACAAGAGATACCGTATCCCTTGAAACCCCGGTAGGAGAAGAAGAGGGCAGTTATCTCAGGGACTTTATCGAGGATAAAGGGGTGTTGTCTCCCCTTGATGTTGCAATTGAAGAGGATATGAAAAAACAGATAGACAAAATTCTCAGCTCCCTTACACCTAAAGAGGAAAAGATCATAAGAAAGAGATTTGGCATTGGTGAGAATGAACCCCGTACCCTTGAAGAAGTCGGTCTGGAATTTGATGTAACACGTGAGCGGATTAGACAGATTGAAACCAAGGCAATAAGAAAACTGAGGCACCCTTCCAGAAGTAAAAGGCTCAGAACATTCATCGAACGGCATCGCTGAAATGTAAAGGACTTATCAGACCTTGTAAGGCGCGCTGTTGAGTTCTTTAGCAAAGACGCATTTCGGGGAGTTTGGTTAATAAAATAATAATAATAAATAATGGACACATCCATAAAGAGGGACACATCCCATATTTTACTTTCCTTTTTTCTTCCTTGGTCTTCCTGGTAACTTTAAGAGAAATCTCCTGTCAAGTTTCCTTTCCATGCTCCTTATGAAATTCTCACCGCCAAAAGGTCTGCCTGTTTTTGTGGAGTATCTTATCTTACTGATCTCTTCTTTTGGCATGTTTGCCCTGAGAAATTCTCTATAGTCTTTTCTCTGTCTTTCTTCAAAGAGTTCCTCATTTAATACCTCATCTTTTACACCATCTACTGGACAACATGATGAGGAAACCCTGTCGCAATTGCTCTCGCTATCCTCGGCATGAGGGATTTTACAGGATTTTACAGAATGACTGCCTCTATGTCAAGAAATATGGGATGTGTCCCTTATTTAACACCAATGTTAAGAAATATGGGATGTGTCCCTTATTTAAAATTGACACCTGCAACTAAACATGACCAGACTATTGAAAGTATTGAGAATTACGGATTGAACTGTTCACTTCTGATTTTTATTTCCGGAATCTTCACCATCGCGATCTTTTGAACAGCGTAGGTTTCTGACGAGGCAATTCGCTGACCAGACATTTTTCTTTAAAAGGATTATAATTTATCCACTAAAATTAACTTATTGAAGGTGATATGTCATTAGGTAACGGTATCGAAAACAAACTTTGGACAATTGCAGACCAGTTACGGGCAAATTCCAGACTGAAATCCTCTGAATATTCATTTCCTGTCCTCGGTCTCATTTTCCTCCGATATGCTGACCATAAGTTTACTCATGCCGAGCAAGAAATCAAAAAGCAAATCTCAGGAGGACGCAGAGGCATATCCAAGACAGATTTTCAGGCTAAAGGGATTATGTCTCTTCCTGACAATGCCCGATTCTCCTATCTATTGAATCTTCCTGAAGGTGAAAACATTGGTAAAGCTATCAACGAAGCAATGAAGTCAATTGAATCTGAAAATGAAGAACTCAAAGATGTTCTTCCAAAATCGTACAACCGTCTAGAGAATGATGTTCTGATTGCCCTGCTTAAATTATTCTCAGGCATCCAGATGGATATTGAGGGAGATGTTTTCGGAAAGATTTATGAATACTTTCTCGGCAAGTTTGCCATGTCTGAGGGTCAGAGAGGAGGAGAGTTCTTTACTCCTACATCCATAGTCAAGCTTATTGTTGATGTCATAG
>JAZDLE010000061.1:0-2046 GCA_043802315.1 Nitrospirota bacterium | reverse complement strand
CGACCCCTGACATGTGCTCGGAATGCTCATTATTTTGAGCACTGTTGATGTAATAACAACAACCCCTTTTGTATAAAGACCATTAACATCGATAATCTTTTGCAGAGGCGTATAACCTATAACGAAGAAAAAAATCCCCATGAGGACAAGATAGGTTAAGGCGAAACGTTTGATGCTAAGATCATGCGCCCTTTTCTGTCCCTCGTCTTGTTTTATTTTTATCTTTCTTCTGGATGTCATTAATTAAGTAACTATTATATCAAGCTTTCCAATTACTTCAATAAAAAAAGCATAAAAAAAGCATTGAGGGGCATTATCCCCGTCCTATTACCCTTTTTCTGTACAGAATACATATTTCATATACGGAGCGAATAATCACGCTTCAAAAACCACAAATGCAGACGATGTCCCACAGAAATAAGGGAAATAGATGTGATAAATGTTTTATAATTAAAAATGCCTATACTTGAAATTAGAAAATATCCTGAGAAAATCTTGAAAGAAAAGGCTGCTCCTGTGGAAAGTATAGACTCTCATTTACAGCATCTTATTGATGATATGATAGAGACGATGCATACGGTAAGAGGTTTGGGTCTTGCAGCCAATCAGGTAGGTATTTCGAAGAGATTATCTGTGATAGACACAAGCATCAGAGAAGAAAAGAGACCCCTTATCGTCCTTATAAACCCTGTTATTATCGAAAAGGAAGGCTTGATCGAGGCTGAAGAGGGATGTCTAAGCATTCCAGGATATATGACAACGATCAAAAGGGCTGAGAGGGTCTATGTGAGGGGTCTTAACAGAGAAGGTAAGACTATAGAGATAGAAGGTACAGGGCTTCTTGCCAGGGCACTGCAACACGAGATAGACCACCTCGATGGACTCCCTTTCATTGATAGGATGAGCCCTATTAAAAGACAGTTCTTTAAGAGGCGATATAAAAAGCTCATGAATGCAGCAAAGAGTGAAAAGTGATAGTCACTTAAATGCGTATCGCATTCTTTGGCACACCTGAATTTGCTATCCCATCACTCACTGCTCTCCTTCAATCAGAAGAAGAGGTTACTGTCGTTGTCACACAGACAGACAAAAGAAAAGGAAGAAGTCATGTATCTTCCTTTTCACCAGTAAAAAAATTTGCTCTTGATAGAGGAATCAAGATTTTACAGCCAGTATATATCAACGACCCTTTATTCATTGATGAGCTTTCTACTTTAATGCCTGATATCATTGTTGTTGTAGCATATGGAAAGATATTGCCTACACAGATTCTTAGGCTCCCCCGGCTTGGCTGTATCAATGTACATGCCTCGTTACTGCCGAAATACAGGGGAGCAGCTCCGATACAATGGGCGATAATGAATGGCGAAAAGAAGACAGGCATAACGGCGATGTTTATGGATGAAAGACTTGACACAGGAGATATTCTCCTGCAGGAAGAGGCAGAAATAGCTGATGATGATAATGCAGAGACCCTGAGCAAAAGGCTTGCAGATATAGGTGCGTCATTATTACTAAAAACTATAAATGGCATAAAAGGTAGATATATTAAACCAATTCCTCAGATGGGGACACCAAGTTATGCACCGCCTCTCAAGAAAGACGATGGAAGGCTTGACTGGTCAAAAACCGCAATAGAGATATTTAATCTTGTCCGTGCTATGTATCCATGGCCATGTGCCTATTGTTATTTAAATGAAGAAAGGATTAAAATTATCAAGGTAAAGGTGCTTGAAGGTTCTGGCATGCCCCGCAGGATTGAGAAGACAGGCAAAGAACTTATCGTTGGCACAGGGGAAGGGTTAATCTCGCTCATTGAGTTACAGCCAGAAGGCAAAAGGCCGATGCCTGCTACAGCCTTTTTACAAGGAAGACGATTACAAAAGGGTGCCTTTTTTGATGAGCCGTAGATGGGTTAGAGGTTTCACTCTTAAAATTGTATACCCCCTCCTCATGCTTGCAGGTTCTTTCACGAAGAACAAAAAGGAGGCTTATCAGAGATTCATTATCAACCTGAATAATAAACTTGTTAAAGGAGAAAGGCCT
>JAZDLE010000060.1:0-11361 GCA_043802315.1 Nitrospirota bacterium | reverse complement strand
TGAGCCCCTTTAAGCTAATCAAACTATACAGATAAAAAATGAGGTAATAAATGGTCGTAAGGGTTGTTCAAAAGGCACTGTCAGGTGGCATACTGAGCGCAGAGGAGATAGTACCCTTATTTAAAGTCCCTTTGTTCTCTGATGAAGCAGCGTTGATACAATCTGCTTCTCGAAAAATGAGTGAAAAAGCTTGTACTGACCTTGCTGAGGTGCATGCCCAGGTAGGGCTTAATGTTGCTCGTTGTCCACGTAACTGCCGGTTCTGTTCTTTCGCAGCCGTTAACAAAGTTTTTTCTGAGAGTATTGATTTGCCAGTTGAGGAAATTGTGATCCGTGCCTGCGAATTTGAATCTGACGGAGCGAATGCAATATACCTTATGACAACAGCACAGTACCCTTTTGAGAAGTTCATCGAAATAGCACAGGAAGTTAGGAAGTCACTAAAACCAGATACCATCCTTATCGCTAATATTGATGACTTTTCTGAAAGGCAGGCTGTTCAGTTAAAGGATTCGGGCTTTTCAGGTGTGTATCATGCGTTAAGATTAGGCGAGGGAAGGGATACAACAATCCCACCTGAGAAGAGGCTTAAGACCTTCAGAAATGCTAAGGAAACAGGGTTACTTTTAGGAACATGTGTTGAGCCCGTGGGACCAGAACATACGATTCAAGAGCTTGTTGAAAAGACCATTATTACACGTGAAGCTCAACCGGTTTACAGTGGTGCTGCCCGGCGAATTCCTATCGCAAACACAGAGTTGGCACAATATGGCGCTGTTAGTGAAGCGAGGATGGCCCATATCCTCTCTGTTGTGAGACTATCTCTCGGATATGATATTCCAGGGAATTGTACACATGAGCCAAATGTTATTGGCGCTGCTGCAGGAGCTAATTTGCTATGGGCGGAGACGGGAACAAATCCCCGCGATACAGAAAAAGAAACAGAGGGTAGACGAGGGATGAGCGTTCAGCAATGCAGGGAAATATTTAAAGAAGCTGAGTGGAGTGTTCTTTCTGGACCCTCAAAGTTTATAAGCACAGAAAAAATATTCAAAACAGTTGATGAGTATGGAACTATCCTTAAAGATTAAAGAATCTCTTATAAATTGTACATCCTGCAAGAGGTGTAAAAGGATATGCCCATTTTTAGATACCTACGGAACTCCTGAAGAGATTATCACCGAGAAACCTGAAAAAGTCTTTCTCTGTTCGAATTGCAAGGCATGCGATACGGTATGTAAAGAAAATTTGCATCCTTCAGATGTATTGTTTGAAATGAAATCCCAGTTATTGAGAAGTGGAACTTATTCAGGTGAGGTTAAAAATGCCTTGAACTCTGCCAATGGATACGCTATGAGAGGACACAAATTCCCCTTTTCTTCTTATCCATCCACAGACACGGTTTTTTGGCCAGGGTGTGGTTTAGCAGGAACGAGTCCCGAGGTGGTTAAAAAAACTCTTAACTTACTTAGTAAGCATCTGAATAAAAAAGTAGGCTTAGTCCTGGATTGCTGTTTTGATCCCCTTTATCAACTGGGAGATGTTGACTCAGCAGAGAAAGCAACAAAAAAAATTCAGGAGAGACTTAACCGACACAAGGTTATGCATGTAATCACTGGTTGTACAAATTGCACAAAGGTACTGTCTCACTATCTCCAAGAAACGAAGGTTGAACATATATTAGAGGTTTTACCTGAGAATTTTATTAATCCCTCCTTGATTAATAATCCCTCCACACCCCCCTTTATTTCCCCCCTTACTAAGGGGAGATATAGAGGGGGCAAGGGGGATGGAGGAGGATTATTTCTCCACCACCCCTGTCCTTCTTTCGGGCTCGATGGGATAAGGAAGCGGGCAAAGGCACACGTGAGATCACTCCTTAATGGATCTCAATCCATTAAGGATAATGAAAATACTGATCCTGCTGATAACGGAATAAAGGAATCTCTAAGACCTTCCTGCTGTGGTCATGGAGGAGGAATCAATGCATTATCTCATGATTTATCTGAAAAATTTACTGAAAAAGTTATTAAGGCATCAAATGGCAATCCTATAGTTACTTATTGTATGGGCTGTAAGGGTAAGTTTCTTCAAAAGGGGCAAAGGGCATTTCATTTGCTCGAACTTATAACCGGTGTTAAACCGATCGAGAAACCTGTTACCTCGACAAAAAAATGGATCAACAGGTTTTTCCTTTCCATGAATCAACGACTTAATACCAGGAAATTTTTCTTTGGGTTAATGGTAGTTTTCTTAATACTTCTGACTACCTATTTGAGAAAAAGTGGATATATCTCAACAGATAGCATATTAGAATTCATACAGAAAAATAATGTTGCAGCACCTTTAGTTTTTATCCTTATTTATGCCATAGGACCGAGTCTTTTTATCCCAAGTCTTCCCCTTACCCTCGGTGCTGGTTTCCTCTGGGGACCTTTCTGGGGAGTAATATTTTCTATAACAGGAGCAACAACAGGCGCGTCAGTTGCATTTCTGGTCTCTCGCTATCTAATGGGCAATACTATAAAAGAACGCTTTGGGTATGAGAGGTGGGAATGGCTCAAAGAAAAGGTTGACAAGCATGGGTGGAAGGCAGTGGCATTTGCAAGGTTGCTCCCCATATTACCATTTCCGGTCTTAAATTATCTCTTTGGTGTAACACCTATACCTTTTCTGCATTATTTATGGAGCACCTTTGTCTTTATGCTGCCAGCATGTATAGCTTATGTGGCTTTTGGCAGTTCAATGGGAGCATTAATCTTAAAAGGTAATATCAAAGGTTTAATAATTGGTATCATCGTTGCTTCTATTGCGATGCTTCTGCCCTTTGCCTTAAAGCCGCTCGTGAAAAAAGTTTCTTCTCCGAAGGATAACGGATAGCCTTAAGCGCTGGAGATTGAAAAGGTCTTATTATTCTGTAATTAATAGATAAAAACTTAAGAAGTAATTAATCAGATGAACTTTGATTAACTCTTTACTTATCGTTAATTAGAGACCTATTAACATTTGTCGATTACTTCTTCATCCCTAATCCGCACTCTGAAATGCTCTCTATTGCTCTCTATTGAAATACGGACTTCACCTACAACTGAACAGGTATCAGAAGTCGAAACAGTTGCGGACTTCCGAGAGAAATAATGCGTAACGTTAAGGTAAGGGGCGCGACGCTTGAGGCGCGTCCCGCTTTACCGAAATGTTAGGTTTTTGGATTACGATCCACATGTTGTCGCTGGTCGGTAGACGGTCTGCAATGCTGAATTGTTCGATCCTGAAGCCAACTGCTTGACACATTCTAGCCAAATTCGTTGGAGCGAAGTAATTCACATGGTCTGGCAATCGAAAACCACACCATTTTCTACCGCGGACTATTCTGTTTAGCGATGCGAAATTGGGGACCTTGATTATGCAGCTGCCACCCTCTTTCAGGCTGCGATAAGCCTCTGTCAGCAAAGCTTTTGGGTTGATTTCATGCTCAAGAAAGGCGCTCATCAGAATGCCAGTAAAGTATGTCGAAGGGAATTTCGTTAGACCGGAAAGAGCATTGTCATGAATCACATGCCCGCCGCGTGATGAGGCTACGTCATGCGCACGCGGCGCAAGGACTTTTGAAATTTCGATGCCGTGAGGGACATAGATCGTATCCAGATTTCTGATAACCCCACCTGAAGCGCAGCCGATATCCAAAACATTGCCTGCCTGAACATAACGGCGAATGAGCCAGCCGAGTTTGTCTCTCTTGAGCCACCGACGGCGAAATGTCTTGAGCAGCTTACTTGCGAATTGCTTGACTGGTTCTTCTGAATATCGCCGCCCAGTTTCGGCAACCGAGGTTTTCTCCCAAGCAAACTCTTCGATCAGGCGCTCGTAAACTGGCGCTGTTTCGAGGTATACGAAACTACACGCACTGCACACTTTGATCGGCCAGTCTTTATCGCCGAATTCGGAGGGGGCGCGGTGGGTGTTGTCTTGTCCGCAGTTTGGGCAATCCCGGTGAATTATCTTGCTCATTGTTGAGTCCTGTACTGATGCCTAACAATGATTATACGAATTTCCCCTTTATCTGCTTTCTTGACCTGAATATAGCATACCCACCAATTCAACGGAAGAGAAATATTTAATAAAATCAAGGCCGACATTAAATATCGTTTGTATTTTGTGATAATACAGACCAAAGGCGCAATTCGTATAACATGGGAAAATTGTCTTTGTTGATTTCGGAGCGTACTTTGCCGTCGCTCGGGCTATAGCTTGGGTGCGATGTTCAGGAAGAAGTTGATATCCCACCTGATGTTGTCCGTTAGCTAAAGTTCTGCCATTTCCAAAAATCAACTTACTTCAATGCCATATCCCACCCCAATTTCAATAGATTATAAAGGCTGATGGAAAGTGCAAAAATTACCAATACGGTCATTAGTAATCTCACATACAACATCTTTGTACGTCATGCCCTCCGTCTGAGGCGGATTAATCGGGCATCCAGCATTTTTCTGGATTCCCCAGTTCCCCGATCGGAGTCGAGGACAGGCAAGCTGGGGAATGACAAGGATGTGTTCTTACTGTAATTATACGCAATTACAAAAATGGGGGATTTCGGATATAATCTTCATTGTCAACCAGTTAAGGCATGCTGTTGAATTTTGGAGGAGTAAAGATGAGATTGGATGATGGGCAGATAGAGGTCGTAGATGATATAATGGCTGAAATATATAAGAAAAAGACCTCATTTGAGCGACTTCAAATTGCCTTTGGGTTGTGGCGTTCAGCCAAAATACAGCTATTTAATTGCATTCGTTCTTTGCACCCTGACTGGGATGAAGGACAGATACAGCGAGAAGTTGTAAGGAGAATCTCTCATGGAGCAATATGAACTTCTTCGGCATCTTGTTCGCTGCTTTGAGGCATTAAAAATTCCATATCTTGTGACTGGTGCCATAGCATCCATTGCATATGGCGAACCGAGATTTACCAATGACATTGATATAGTGGCTGATATCAAGGAAGAACATATTACAGGACTCAAAGATTGTTTCCCGGAAGAAGAATTCTTTCTGGATATGGATACAATAAAAGATGCCATCCGCCAACAGCATCAATTTAATATTATTCATCCCTCATCAGGGTTAAAGATTGATGTAATTCTTTACAAAAAAAATGCATTTGATAATAGTCGTTTTAGCCGCATAAAAAGAATTCGTCCGGTGGAAGATACAGAGGCTAATTTTGCTTCACCTGAAGACGTGATAATTAAAAAAATGGAATACTATAAAGAGGGCGGCTCAGAAAAGCATCTCCGTGATATTACAGGTATCCTTAAGATATCCAGAGAGCTTATTGATTATAATTACATCAACCAATGGGCAGACAGATTAGGTCTTAAAGATATTTGGGAGGCTATTTTAAAAAGAATAGCTAAATAATAGGCTCTGAAATACTCGATGACTCTCAAATCTGGGAAGAGATTATCTCAGATGAGTCAGGATGAAAGAACATTTATACCGTGACTATTCGTGAGCAGACAGAAGAGATAGAAAAAAAGATCCTTCATCCAAAGGCATGTCTGAGTTCTCAAAGTAAAGGAAGGATGAAGCCTGAGAAGGAGGGTGAGATCAGGACATGTTTTCAGAGAGACCGCGACAGAATTATTCATTCAAAGGCCTTCAGAAGATTGAAGCATAAGACACAGGTATTTCTTGCACCAGCCGGCGACCACTATAGAACACGACTTACCCACGTGCTCGAGGTATCACAGATAGCGAGGACCATAGCAAGGGCACTGAGGTTGAATGAGGATTTGACAGAGGCAATAGCGTTAGGTCATGACCTTGGTCACACCCCCTTTGGACATGCTGGAGAAGCAGTGTTAAGGGAGATATATCCGGGGGGATTCGAGCATTATGAACAGAGTCTCAGGGTTGTGGATTTCCTTGAGAAAGATGGTAAGGGTTTAAATCTTACCCATGAGGTGAGAAACGGGATAGTAAGACACTCAAAGGGCAAAGGCTCGATTTTACCTGTAAAGAAGGCTGAAAAGGCAGATACCCTCGAAGGTCAGATCGTGCGTGTCTCAGATACTATTGCTTATGTGAATCATGACCTTGATGATGCCTTGAGGGCGGAGGTGATTAAAGGGGCAGACATTCCAAAGCAGGTTCTGAAGGTACTCGGAGATTCCCATTCAAAAAGAATAGACACGATGGTAAAGGATTTAATCTATCGATCTCAGGAGAAAGACGTTGAGGAACTCTGCATAAGTGATGATATTTCGTCAGTTATCTATATGCTCAGAGACTTTCTCTATGAACGGGTCTATGAAGGCAAAAAACTCATCAAAGAATTTAGAAAAGCAAAAAAAGTCTTACAAGATTTATATGCTTATTATCTTGAACATGTTGATGAGGTATTCGCAGATATACCTAAAGAGAAAAAGTCGGATAAACATCGTGTGGTGTGCGACTTTATTGCCGGCATGACAGACAGATTTGCCCTTATGACCTATGAGAGGCTCTTTCTCCCCCAGCAATGGACTGTCCTGTGAAGCACAGAAGGTTTAGCAGTTTAATGGTTTAACAGTTCAACGTTTTTGAATCCTTTAACCGTTAAACCATGCAACCTTAAACCGTTAACCCTTTTTATTGTGTTAAAATTTAAGAAGAGCTATGCCAGCCAATCTTCCTCCAGAGTATTTTGATGCAGAAAAGAGATTTAAACAGGCATCAACCCCTGCTGAAAAGGTTATTGCCCTTGAAGAACTGATAGCCACGGTTCCAAAACACAAAGGGACTGACAAACTGAGGGGGGATTTAAGGAGGAAACTTTCCCAGCTCAGAAAAGAGGCTGTAAAAAAGGCAAGGAAAGGTGGCAAGGGGGATCTTTACGTAGTTCAGAGAGAAGGTGCAGCCCAGATTGCTCTCGTCGGTTTTCCAAATTCAGGGAAATCCGCCCTTCTTGCAAGCCTGACAAAGGCTATGCCTGTTATAGCAGACTATCCTGTCTCAACGGTTACTCCCCTTCCTGGCATGATGCCTTTTGAAGATATTCAGATCCAGCTTGTGGACCTACCTCCGATGGGAAACGAGTCAACGGATGGTTGGGTATCAGGTATTCTCAGGGTGGCTGATGCCCTTCTTCTTGTCCTGGACATCACTGATGACCCTGAAATTCAGACAGAACTTCTTATTGAACAACTTGAGCGCTGGAGAATCTATGTTCTCAAATCGCAAATCTCCGATGTCGGATCTTTTGGAGTGTTCAAAAGGGCTCTTCTTGTGGCAAATAAAAATGACTGCCCTAACACAGAGAACAACTTTATCAGGCTCAAAGAGCGTTATGGACATCTTTGTCTCTGTATTTCAGTGTCTGCTCTAAAAAAGGAAAACATCGAGGAACTGAAAAGGGCAATATTAGAGATTTCAGGTATTATCAGGGTTTATTCCAAACCCCCGGGAAAAGATCCAGACTTTAGCAGGCCTTTTACGATACCATCAGGCTCTACCATCCTTGAGCTTGCTGGGTTTATACACAAGGAATTTGTCCCTAATCTAAAATATGCAAGGATCTGGGGCTCTGCAAGATTCGGCGGTCAGAGAGTAGAGAAAAATTATGTCCTCAAAGACAGGGACATCGTTGAGTTACACATCTGAGGCATTGATTGCATCCAGTGTTTAGTCCCTTTCTACAACTTTGGCAATGCTTACGATCTTATCATCGCCTTCAACATCCATGAGTCTTACGCCCTGCGTGTTCCTTCCGTGAAGGGAAATGTCTTTTGAGACGGTCCTAATGAGCTTCCCTGAGCTGGTTATCATCACAAGTTCATCTTCATCTCTCACCTGCATCAGGCCAACAGCTTTACCACCTTTTTCTGTGGTTTTGATTGAGATCACTCCTTTACCGCCACGTCCCTGAACAGGATAGTCCTCTATGGCGGAGCGTTTTCCCTGTCCCTTCTCTGTCACCGTAAGGATGGCTGTCTTTTCCTCTGCCATTTCTGCTGATACAACCTCATCTCCCTTCAAGAGTCTGATGCCTTTAACACCCTTTGCAGTACGTCCCATATCACGCACATCTTCTTCATTGAATCGTATTGCAAGGCCGTTTCTCGTTCCTATGATGAGATCGCTTTTACCATCCGTCTTTCTGACAGCAATGAGTTCGTCCCCTTCATCAAGGGCTATAGTAATAATCCCCTTTCCGCGAGGGTTACTATATTTCTCGAGGGCTGTCTTTTTTACTATCCCTTTCTTTGTGAACATTACGAGAAAACCTTCTTTAAAATCACGGACAGGAAGGGCTGTTGTAATCCTTTCTCCTTCTGAGAGTGTCAGCAGATTCACGAGGGCCTTCCCCCTTGTAGCCCTGCCTGCCTCTGGTAGTTGGAAGGCCTTCAGCCAGTAGAGGCGACCGAGATTGGAGAAAAAAAGCATATAGTCATGGGTTGCTCCTATGAAAAGCTGTTCGACAAAGTCCTCTTCTTTTGTCTCCATACCGATAAGACCTTTCCCTCCGCGCCTCTGGCTTCTGTATGCACTTAAGGGATTTCTTTTTATGTACCCCTGATGAGAGAGGGTAATGACCATCTCTTCATCAGTTATGAGATCTTCTATGGAGATTTCTTTCACCTCTGTAGTAATCTCTGTCCTTCTCTCGTCTGCGTATTTATTCTTGATCTCAAGCAGTTCCTCTTTAATAATGTTTGAAACGAGGGCCTCACTTCCGAGTATCGCCTTCAGTCTCTCTATTTCTTTCAACGTATCCACGAATTCCTTTATTATCTTTTCCCTCTCGAGGCCAGTAAGTCTCTGGAGTTTCATATCGAGGATGGCCTGTGCCTGTATCTCAGATAAGGGATAATTTCTTGTTAAAGCAGTCTTTGCCTCCTCTGGTGTCTTCGACCTTCTGATAAGGGCTATTATCTCGTCGAGGTGGTCAAGGGCTATCTTTAATCCCTCTAAGATATGTGCCCTCTCCTCAGCCTTTCTGAGTTCAAAACGGGTTTTTCTGAGGACTACATCCTTCCTGTGTTGCAAGAAAAGGTGCAGGAGTTTCTTCAGACCCAATATCCGAGGCTGGCCATTAACGAGGGCGAGCATAATAATACCGAAGGTACTTTCCATCTGCGTGTGCTTATAAAGATTATTCAGGATAACCTCTGCCACTTCTCCCCTTTTCAGTTCAAGTACAACCCTCATACCATCCCTGTCAGACTCGTCTCTTATTTCGGATATTCCAGTAATCTTCTTTTCTCTCACAAGTTCGGCAATCTTCTCGATTAACCGTGCTTTATTGACCTGATAAGGGAGTTCAGTAATGATGATGTTCTCTCCGCCCCTGTACTCCCGCTCAACCCTCGCCTTCGCCCTTATTTTTATAAGCCCCCTTCCTTCATTGTAGGCTTGGAGGATTCCTTCTGTGCCGTGAATGATTCCGGCTGTTGGGAAATCAGGGCCTTTTATGACGGACATCAGGTCTCTTACCTCTGCATCTGGGCTTTCGAGCAACATAACAAGCCCGTCTATAATCTCTCCGAGGTTATGGGGAGGTACATTTGTAGCCATGCCAACAGCGATGCCTGAGGAGCCGTTTATGATTAAATTTGGAATCCTTGATGGTAAGACAACGGGCTCTTCTGTTGTCTCGTCAAAATTTGGGATAAAATCAACGGTCTCTTTGTCTATGTCTGAGAGGAGTTCTTCTGCAAGGGCTGCAAGCTTGGCCTCTGTATACCTATATGCGGCTGGCGGGTCTCCATCAACAGAACCGAAATTTCCCTGCCCGTCGATAAG
Organism: Nitrospirota bacterium; assembly: GCA_043802315.1. Lineage (GTDB taxonomy): Bacteria > Nitrospirota > Thermodesulfovibrionia > Thermodesulfovibrionales > SM23-35 > DASPRG01. Next base: position 1,579 of record JAZDLE010000060.1, on the reverse strand, counting down.
GGGGTAGCGCATGTTAAAGTCCTGGGCAAGTCTGACAAGGGCATCGTAAACAGCTGTATCACCATGAGGATGGTATTTCTTTAAGACCTCACCTACTACACCTGCAGATTTCGAGTATTTCTTTCCTGGAAGAAGACCTTCCCTGAACATGGCATAGAGAATCCTTCTCTGGACAGGTTTAAGCCCATCTCTGACTTCAGGAAGAGCACGCCCTATGATTACGCTCATGGCGTAATCAAGATAGGAGACCTTCATCTCCTCTTCTATGCTTACCTGTACCTTTGCCATTAAATTTCCTTAAAAATTGAGATAATTTTATATTCTACCACATTGAATTGAAATTGAATTGAATTTCGGGGACGTTTAAAAATATAATCTATCCAGATGTTATCCAAGATCCTGAGCGCAAGTATCATCGGTATTGATGCCCATACGGTTGAGGTTGAGGTAGATATTACATCGAGGGGTCTTCCTCATTTCTCAATGGTTGGGCTGCCAGACGCAGCTGTCAAGGAATCAAAAGACAGGGTAAGGGCTGCACTCAAGAATATCGGGTTTAATTTTCCCCTAAAGCAGATAACAGTTAATCTCGCACCAGCCGACTTGAAGAAAGAGGGATCATCCTTTGACCTGCCGATCGCAGTCGGTATTATTGCTGCAGAAGGCATATTGGGATCGGATTCGGTTGATGGGTATCTTTTAACGGGCGAACTCTCCCTTGACGGGAGGATCAAATCTGTTAAGGGTGCTCTATCAATGGCACTGAGGGCAAAAGAACTGGGTTTAAAAGGAGTAATCCTTCCAGAGGAGAATGCGCCAGAGGCAGCTGTTGTGAAAGGCGTATCTGTATTTGGTATGAAGAGTCTTCCTGAAGTCATTGATTTTCTGAGGGACAACGGTCTCAAGAAAGCCTTCGAAGTGGATGTCCATAGGGCTATGGACGAGAACTCATTTTATGAGGATGACTTTTTTGAGGTTAAAGGACAGGAGCATGCGAAGAGGGCACTCGAGGTTGCTGCTTCTGGTGGTCACAATGTGCTGATGATTGGCCCGCCTGGTTCAGGGAAGACGATGCTTGCGAAAAGGCTTTCAACAATACTTCCTGGTATGACCTTTGATGAGGCATTAGAGACGACGAGAATACATAGTGTTATAGGTCTTCTCAGGGATGGACAGTCCCTCCTTGCAATAAGACCCTTTCGCTCTCCCCACCATACAATATCGGATGTTGCATTGGTAGGAGGAGGGCAGATTCCAAAACCAGGTGAGGTCAGCCTCGCACATAATGGCGTTCTTTTTTTGGATGAGCTGCCAGAGTTCAAGAGGAACGTGCTCGAAGTACTGAGACAGCCCCTCGAAAATGGAGAAGTTACTGTCTCGAGAGCTGTAGCATCCATCACCTATCCAGCCAGCTTTATGCTTGTTGCTGCCATGAACCCATGCCCCTGCGGATATTTGGGAGATAACAGGCATCAATGTACATGCACTCATTCACAGATACATCGTTACAGGCATAGGGTTTCAGGCCCCCTTCTCGACAGGATTGATATTCATATTGAGGTGCCTGCAGTCCCATATA
>JAZDLE010000059.1:0-12436 GCA_043802315.1 Nitrospirota bacterium | reverse complement strand
TTCTCCTTTGAATCGAGCCTTGATAATATAACTGCCACCTTTGCGAAAGATTCTCCTGTAAATTTCAGCGGTAACCTCGTGTATAAGGGGACTCCAGAAGAGCAGGACATAAACGGTGAGATAAAGATAAAAAATGCAAGGTACAGAGAGAGACTTGACTGGAAGAGCTGGCTTGTCAAGACAAGGGCAATGGAAAAGCCAAAATCGGCGATATCAGGAGTTGAAAAAGCAGAGCTCAATATCAGTATTTCAGGTGATGAAAACATTTACATTGACAATAACATTGCTAGAATGCCAGTGAGGGTAGATTTGATCGTAAAGGGAACAGTATCACAACCCATGCTGTTTGGAAGACTTGAAACGAAAGAGGGGGTCTTCTATTTTAGAAACAATGAATTCAAGATAATCCATGCAAGTGCTGACTTTGCTGATCCCAACAGGCTCAATCCAATCTTTGAACTCATGGCTGAAACGAGCATTAAAGGATATGCAGTGAAACTCAACCTTGATGGACAGATAGAACACTTCAACCTCAACCTTTCTTCCACCCCACCACTTGAAGAGACAGATATTCTCTCCCTCCTGACTGTTGGATATGCAGAAAAAGAAGCGAAAGGACTTAAGGGTAGTATCAGTACAGGAGCTGCAACGTCATTTCTGGCAGGCACTTTAGAGGAAGTCTTTGATGAAAGGCTGAGGACTGTAACAGGCCTTGACAGAATTCAGGTCGGTTCCCATGTATCAAAAACTACAGGGAGTGTTGAACCACAAGTTAGCGTCTCCAAAAGGCTCCTCGGGGATAAGGTATTCGTAACGTACTCAAATGTTTTTGGATCAACCACTACTGGAGAACAGATATTCAAGGTCGAGTATTTCCTCGATAGAAACATTTCCCTGATCGGTGTCAGTGATGAGAGGGGAAGTGTAGGAGGTGACATAAAGTTCAGGTTTGAATTCAAATGAGTCAGGGAATAAGAAATATCAACGGAGAAAGAAGGAGAAGGATATTCCTCCTCTTTTTTATTTCCTGTTTCTTGGTTTTTATTACTTACTCTTTGCCCTTAGAAGTCTCAGGTTCAATTGTCAGTGAGATAGAAATCAATGGTCTTGCCTCTATTGAGAAGGAAGAACTCCTTTATCTCCTCGACATCAAAGCAGGCAGCCCAATCAATGGTGAACAAATAAGGCAGGGCATCAAGAGGGCATTCTTAAAAGGAATCTTTGAGAACATCTCTGTTGAGACAGTGAATGGGGAAAAGACAAAGGTCATCATTCAGGTAAGAGAGCGTGATTTCATAGAAAAGGTGTCAGTAGAGGGAGACACTGATCTTTCAAAGAAATTCATAAAGAATGCGTTCCTCCTGAAAGAAGAACAAATGATGAGATATGACTTGATCGATGCTGCTACTGAACAGCTCAAGCACGAGATGGCAAGACGGGGATTCTCTCATGCAGGTGTCAACGTGAGGATCGAAAAGAGCAAAAAACCTTATCGGGTCGTCCTCTATCTGCAGGTACATACAGGTAAGCCAGAAAGGATTGGAAAGATCATTATCACAGGAGAGTCAGGAGAGGCAAAAAGATTGATGAGATTGTCTGAGGGAGACAGATACGATCAGGAAAAAGTGGGGAAAGATATCGAGAAGATAAAAACATTTTACAGAAAGAATGGATATTTTAAACCCTCTATCGGCCCACATTCATTTCATGATGGAGTTCTGAATATTCCGGTTCATCCCGGTAAACGCCTGATTATTTCAGCAGAAGGCAACAGCGCTATTTCCACCAAAAACCTCCTGAAAGAGATGCCCTTTTTTGATGTTGAAAACTTCAATGATGATCTTGTAGAAGAGGCTGTCGACAAACTACTCTCTCTCTACCATGCAAAGGGATACCCCTTTGCACAAATAGCACCTGTTGTCACGTCGAAGGATGACCTTATCAGTCTCAACCTCTTTGTATTTGAAGGGAAAAAGGTAAAAGTGGGATCAATCAATTTCAGCGGTGTCAGTCTTCCAGAAAAAAACCTGAAAGAGGTCATGTCCCTCAAGAAAGGAGGCCTCTATACCCCGGATTTCATTGAAACAGATAAGCAGACCATCACTGAACTCTACAATGCCTTCGGATACTTAACAATTAAAATTGAGGATTTTGAGGCTACATACGATGAACATTCCGAGGAAATGGATATCAATATCAAAATACAGGAGGATGCAAAGACCGAGATAGGGAAGGTTACCATTGTTGGTGCGATCCGTATTCCTGAAGAGGAGATACAGAAGACGATAAAGATAAAATTAGGTGATCCGTATAATGAGATCGATATTACTGATGCACGCTACAGAGTTCTTCAATTGTACAACTCCCGTGGCCTTGCTGATGCGCTCGTGTTTGTGAAGAGAGATTTTGAGGATCAAAAAGTTTCTCTCACATTTCAGATAACCGAGGGTAACATTACCACTTTTGGTAAGACCATTGTTTCAGGTACCTACAAGACACGGTATGAGGTAGTAAAAAGAGAGTTGAAACATAAAGAAGAAGCGCCTTTCGATTACTCTGCTCTCCAGAGAGAGAGACAGGGTATCTATAAGTTAGGTCTCTTTACTGATGTAGATGTAGAAGTGCTCGACAGGTATGACCACAAAAGAGATACCTTGATCACATTAAAAGAGGGAAATGCCGGTGCTGTAGAGTTTGGTTTTGGATATGCAGACTACGAAAAACTCAGGGGATTCCTTGATCTCAGTTACAGAAATCTCTGGGGTATGAACAGGCAGGGTTCGCTAAGGTTCGAACTGAGCTCCATTGAGAAACGAGCCATACTTCAATATCTTGAACCCTGGTTCCTGGATAGACAGATGCCCTTTAAAGTGTTTTTACTTTATGAAGACAGAGAAGAGGTCAATATCGATACCGGAGAGACATTATACAAATTGAACCGGTATGGAGCTACAGCAGGTATCGAAAAAAAACTGAGTGACGCCTTTAAGGCAGAATTATACTATGAATTTTCCCTGACTGACACATTCGATGTTCAACCTGACATTGTACTGAGTAAAGAAGACACAGGCACCCTCGCCATCAGTGCTCTGATGCCCGGTATCATTTACGACACGAGAGATAATCCCTTCGACCCGAGGAAGGGTATCCTCTCAGGGATATCACTGAAAGCAACCTCTCCCCTTCTGCTCTCCGAAACAAACTTCTTAAAAGTACTCTTTCAGGGAAGCACATACCATCAGTTGAGTAAACGGTTTGTTCTTGCACTCTCCCTCAGGGGAGCTCTTGCCTGGGGATATAATGATACTGAGGAACTTCCGATTGTTGAACGATTCTTTCTCGGAGGAAGAACAACAGTGAGAGGATATGACCAGGACACACTTGGTCCCAAGGGATCAGATGGAAACCCGACAGGAGGTAATGCATTTATCTGTGGTAACGCAGAGATCAGGTCCTATCTCGGCAGAGGTCTTGGAATTGTTGCTTTTCTCGATGGCGGCAATGTCTGGCAGAAAACCCAGGATATAGACCTCGGAAGCATGAAATATACTATCGGCCTCGGTCTCAGGTACAACACTCCTGTTGGTCCGATACGGGTCGATTACGGACATAAACTTGATAGAGAAAAGGGAGAAAGTAGTGGAGGGGTGCATTTTAGTATAGGCCATGCATTTTAAGACAGTGAAGAGTGAACAGTGAATAGTAAACAGTCTAAAAAATAGCAAACAATGTTAACCAAAATTTTTTACTCATTATTCATTATGTTTTTACTAATCACTCTTCACTATTCACTGGCCACTGCTGCAATTAAAGATCGTGTGGTTGCATTTGTGGATAATACTGCAATAACCCTCAGTGAATTTGAGGAGGCATACTCGAAGTCGCTGAAGGTGACCCCGGGTATTAAAAAAGGGGAAGTATTGGATACAATGGTCAACAGAGTCCTTCTTCTCAGAGAGGCTAAAAAGATCAGATTGGAGGCACCTTCTGAGGATGAACTGCTGAAAGAATACATTGATCTTAAGATAAGGATTTTTATAAAGATAAAGGAGGAAGAAGTATTAGATTTTTATCAAAAACATAGTGAAGATTTTCACGGTAAAGAATTTGAGACGGTGAGAGAAGAGATTGAAAACTATCTCGCTGAAGCAGAACTGAATCGGCTTCTCAAGATGCATATTGATGAACTGAGGAAAAAAGCCTACGTGAAGATAGAACTATAGGAGAAATGGAAAGTGAAAAACTTCTTACTTCTTACTTCTTACTTCTATAATAACTGCATGCTCATCACATCCAGGAAAGCGGGGACAACGCAAACAGTCTCCCCAGATCTTCTGGGGAAGGCTTGATTTATCGATGTCCACAAATCCTATTTTTTTGAAGAATTCAGGATTGTACGTGAGAGCAAAAACCTTTTGTAACCCCAATGCCTTCGCCTCTTTTAGGCATTGTTTAACAAGGTCTTTTCCTATGCCCACTTTCTGGTATTCTCTGTCTACTGCGAGAGACCGTATCTCGGCAAGGTTTTCCCACATGATGTGAAGCGCACAGACACCACATATGTTCCCATTATACTCACATACGATAAAATCCCTCACGTTTTCATAGAGCTCACTGAGTGACCTGGGGATCATCTCCTCTTTCTTTGCATAATCATTGATGAGTTTGTGAACCTGCTTCAGGTCGGCTACCTTAGCCTTTCTTATCTTCAAAGAATCTTATACCCTCCCTGATAGCCCTCTTGTTCATTGCAACGACCTCTTTTCTATGGTCCACTGAATCCTCAAGGGCATCAAACGTTGATTTCTCCTTAAGAAGCTTCGTTTTAGCAATCAATGCACCGAGCAACACCATATTCGCAGATTTTGTATTACCAATGGTTTTGGAGATCTCTGTTGCAGGAACTCCAACAACCTCTATATCAGCACGCAGCTCTGGGTTCTTTATAAGAGATGAATCAAAAAGAAGAATACCCATCTGTCTCAGTCCTGGTTGGAACTTCCGGAGTGACTGATCATTCATGACAACAAGTATGTCGGGGTTCTTAACAATTGGAGAGGCGATCAACTCATCAGAGATGATCACGGTGCAGTTTGCTGTTCCTCCCCTCATCTCTCCCCCGTAAGATGGGAACCATGTCACCTCCCTGTTTTCGAGCATACCTGCATAGGCAAGAATTCGCCCGAAGAAAAGTAAGCCCTGTCCCCCAAAGCCTGCTATGATAATTTTTCTTTCCAGGTATTCTCCTCCTTGGAACGTTGATTATTTAATCTACGTTCCGAGAATTTATCCTTCAATGTTCCCAGAGGGAATACTGGCATCATCTCCTGCCGAAGCCATGCGATTGAATCCTTAGGAGTGAGTCCCCAGTCTACCGGACATGGCGAGAGAATCTCGACAAGGCTGAACCCTTTCTCTTCCATCTGATATCTGAAGGACTTCTCTATAGCCTTTTTTGTTCTTATCAGATTTTTATAGGAATCTACCGATGTTCTGACAATATAAGAAGCTCCCTCAATTGTGGACAGGAGTTCAGAAACATGGAGGGGAAACCCTGTGGTCTTGGTATCTCTCCCCGAAGGTGTTGTGCTTGTCTTCTGGCCAGGAAGAGTTGTAGGTGCCATTTGGCCTCCTGTCATACCGTATGTTGCGTTATTGACAAAGAATACCGAGATGTTCTCTCCCCTGTTAGCAGCATGAATAATCTCGGCTGTACCTATTGCAGCAAGGTCTCCATCACCCTGATACGTAAAAATTATCCTGTCAGGCATGGCACGTTTCAGTCCTGTTGCCGCAGCAGGAGGTCTGCCATGGGGAGCTTCGAGGATGTCAAAATTAAAATAGTCATAGGCAAAGACTGCACAGCCCACGGGAGCAATCCCCACGACTCTTTCTCTTATGTTTAGCTTATCAATGCACTCGGCAATCAACCTGTGTATGAGGCTGTGTCCACACCCAGCACAGAATCTGAATGGTACTTGTTTAAGGCTTATGGGCCTCTGGAATATCTTTTTCATCCCTCTCCTTCTGGAACTCGAGGAGGACTCCCTCAAGAAGACCACAATCGCTGACTGTTAATTCATCAAAAGCAAAACTTTCCATTATGATAATTGTAAATTGTATGCCGGGTATAATCAAGTCTGCCCTCTCTGGTTCAAGCCCCACGATATTCTTTCTATCCCTCAGTGGAAGGGCTAACAATCTTTTCCTCATATCGTGGAGTCTGCTGAGAGGTATTCTATGGAGATGTATTTTTCCCCTCGAATAAGTCTCGAGTTGTAAATCAAGAGAAGCAAGGGTTGTAAAGGTTCCTGCCGTTCCTACGAAGCATGTCTTCTTATCCATATGATGTTTGGTCCTCTCTTTAAGGATTTCTAAAAAAGAGAGTATCTCCCTGTTCAATGCTGAAATATCTGCCTCTGACACAGGATCGGTCTTTATACAATTTTCATGAAGTTTTATAACCCCGACAGGGATGCTCCCCATATCAACAGGATTTTTGCCTTTACAAAGTATCCACTCTGTACTTCCCCCTCCAATATCAATAATAAATGATGAATGATGGGTAATCAGTGATGAATCAGGAAGGGATGAAAGAATACCCCTGAGGGTAAGCTCAGCCTCCTTTTCGCCTGATATAACCTCTATAGAGATACCTGTATCTGCAAGTACTCTTCTTATAAAGATATCTGCATTATATGCTTCTCTCAAAGCGCTTGTAGCAACGGCACTGACAGTCTTAACCCCGTGTCTTTGAATAAGGTCGGAGAATTCTCTTAATACTGTTATTGAGGCCTTAATGCGTTCATCCCTGAGGATTCTGTCCTGGTTGATCCCTTCGGCTAACCGTGTTATCTTCCTTTCATACAGTACATCTTCAATCCTGTGATCTCTGACATTACCTATGAGAAGTCTGATTGTGTTGGATCCTACGTCTATTGCCGCATAAAGAGCCACTGAATATTATAAACCAGAATAAACCCATTCCTCAAACCTTCCCGGGATTGTATACAAGTAGGCTAAGAAATATCTTGATTTTTCTAAATGTTCAGTTATAAAATTGACAAACCTTTTATGGTATAATAATGGCTTAAGATTTATGAAAATCCTTCATGAAAGGAGGTGACAGTTAATGAAGAAGTTTTTAGTAATACTTTTATCGCTGTTGCTGTTGGTATCATTCTCACTTGGCGTTGGCTGTAAGAAGGCTGAGCAACCGGCCGAGGTTCCAAAGCCGGCTGAGGCTCCGGCACCAGCACCAGAGAAACCAGCTGAGGCTCCGGCACCAGCACCAGCACCAGAGAAGCCAGCAAAATAGGTTTTCTAGGAAAAATCAGGGATGGGAAAACCCATCCCTGATTTTTCCTTTCCATGGAGCAGTACTATCCTCTTTCTTTTCCCATGATCTGTACATACTTTGCAATCCCATTTCTTGTAATTAAGCCGATAATGTTATTATTCTCTTTCACCACAAGCCTTCCCCTATCTTTGGTAATCATCAACTCCAGGGCTTTCATAACATCATCTTCAGGGAAAACTTCCCATTCCCTGTTATGGGAGACCAAGACATCAGATACCTTTACCTTCGCCCAATCTTCCCTTGGAATATCCTTAACCTCTTTAAGGGTTATGATGCCGAGAAATCTTCCATCATCAAAGACAGGGAATCCTCCGTAGCCATATTTGAGAAAATAGCCATTTACCGCCTCCTCAAGAGTAACCGGTGAACTGAGAGTTACCATATCCTTTACCATTACGTCCTTGACCTTTAAGCCAGAAAGATTCTCCTGAAGACTCACCTGTTGGTAGCTTGCCTGGGCTGCTGTGTAAAGAAACCAGCCGATAAACATAAGCCATAATCCACCTGAAAAGCCTGTAAGGAAGGAGAATAAGCCAAAAATAATGAAAAAAATGGCTATCTTCTGACCGATGCTGGACGCCTTTCTCGTAGCATGAAAATAATCTTTTGTTTTTCCCCATAGTATTGATCTCAATACCCTTCCACCATCCATGGGAAAGCCCGGAATGAGATTGAAGACACCAAGGATAAGATTAATCTGCGCGAGATACGCATAGAGGGCTTTTATTCCAGGGTTTCCAACAGCGGTATACAACAAGAAAAAGATTCCTGCTAAAAAGAAACTCGAGAGGGGTCCTGCAATGGCGATCTTAAATTCTGCCTTCGGAGTAGGTGGCTCACCCTTCATCTGGGCAACACCACCAAAGATAAAGAGGGTAATACTGAGTATTGTTATTCTGTATCTCCGAGATACGAAGGAGTGTGCAAGTTCGTGAAAGGTAACGGAGGCAAAGAGAAGGAACGCACCGATGGCACCCTTTATCCAGTAAGATGCTGCAGGTAACGCAGGGGCTGCCTTAGGGAAATAGTACGTGGATAAAGACCATGTTATCAAACCAAAAACAATGAGCCACGAAAAATGAACCCTGATAGGTATTCCCCATATCGTAATTATCTTCCATGAACCCTGAAATAATGCTCCGTTCATCTCTCTGCCCTTTTGTATCTTAATGATAGCCGAGGAAGGTTAAAATGTCTACTGAAGAGAATTGACTCTTTGATTTATTTATATTAAGCTAAGAAAACTCTTCAATGGAGGATACTATGAATAAAGATGCTACAAGGATAATGGGGGCATTTCTGATGGGAGGTTTAATCGGTGCAGCCATTGCCCTCCTCTATGCACCAAAATCAGGACGTGAGACGAGAAAAGATATTTCAAAGGCAGCAAAACGTGCAAAAAAAGGCGCTGTCGATCTGGTTGAAGATATAACTGAAAGTGTAAGTGATTTCACGAGTGATATGAAGGATAAAGCTGCTGATATCATTGATCGGGGAAAGGAACTGTCAGATAATGCCAGAAAGGATATTTTGGCGACCCTCGAACAGGGACAGAAGGTGATCGAGAAACAGAGGAAAAGAATAATCGACGCTCTCGGTCTTTAAGCGTTGAGAAAAACCTGAATCAGAAATATTGTCGTCAGATAGCAGTCAGCTTATTATCAATTATTTTTTGGTTGCCTTCTTTTTTGCTGCTGGTTTTTTCTTTTGAGCGATTTTCTTTGTGCTTACCTTTTTTGCTACTTTTTTCGCTGCCTTCTTTTTTGCGGGTTTTTTCTCAACAGAAGATACCTCTGTAATCTCCATCCCGCAGCAATAAATGGGACTTAACTGCGCCCCGTAAGTTTCTGAAACAACAATCTCTGTACCGCAACGCTCACACTCATAGGTTACTACCATTGCCTTTGCCATGATCATTCCTCCTTTTTTTGATTACTATATTCACTCTTTGTTTATGAAAAAAACCACATTGACTGTTCCGTATATTGCGATATCACCTGCTTCAATGGGAGTTTCTGGGGTTTCAGCAGCCTTAGCCTCCATGAGCATCTCCCTGTGAACAGGGTAACGAGCTTCTTTCCTGCATGCTGGTGCAACATGTTTGATACCGGCAATCTTCACATGGAGGGATTGAGCAACAACAGTCGCCTCCCTTTCAGCCCTTTCTGTAGCCCTTTTAAGCACGCTGCCGCAGTAGTCCTTTTCATCGGTTAGGGTAAAGGTAATGCCCTGAACTTGATTCGCTCCCATTTCTATTGCCTTGTCTATAAGAACACCCACGGTCTCTATCTTTTTTGTCCTAACGGTTACTTGATTTATGACCCTGTAGCCCGTAAGCACATTCCTCTTTTTCACATTATCATACTCATAGACAGGTCTGACTGAATAGGAAGAGGTTTTGACGGAGTCCCCGGATGAAAGATCGACGAGGGTTTTTAATTTGCTTACGACTTTTTCTGCTCTCATGCTGTTTTGAGCAACCGAATCCGACGCAGTCTTAGATATGGTCTCAATAGAAAGGGTTATGGTAACGATATCCGGGGGATAATACTCTGAAGCAATGCCTGTCACAGAAATAGTCCCCCCCTTGTCTTCCTCTGCAGGCTCTGCTGCTAAAACAGGGTGGAGAACAATGAGTAATACAGTCAGAAGTGTGGGAACAATGCTTGTTATGATTTTCATACTACATGGTAGCAAATTCATGAAAAATATCCAACTATAAATTTCCCGTTGACAATTTCAAATCAATATAGCAAAGATTAAAAATGGAAGAGAAAATATTAATTCTTTTTCTTAAGGTTAGAGAAAGCTTTGGTGACATTAAAGAAAAGGTCTCTCTCATCAAACCCTATGTTGAGCTTCTTGTATTTTCAACTGGCTGGGCCCTCACCATTGAAGAATTTAAAAAACTTCTCTGTTTCAAGCCCGAATTCATCTATAAAAGTAAAGAGGAGGTTTATGCAATTGCTGTCCTCTATAGAATAGATGATGATATAACAACAGGGATTATTGCACATGAATTTGCTGAAATCGTTGCGAAAGAAAAAAACATTTCAGACCATAGTATGATTGACAGAATATGTATTGAGAGGGGATTTGGGAAACAGCTTTTACTTGCGCTCCAAAGCGACATCCTGCCGGGAATGGTAGAAAGAAACTTTATTGAAAGAGATGATTTTGAAAAAAGAATAAAGGATTTGAAAAATATGATGGAAGATTAAAAATGAAAAATTCCGTGAAGAAAAATATCACTCAGTGTGTGCGTTGCGGCACGTGCTGCCTGAAAGGCGGCCCGATCCTTCACCATGAAGATAAAAACCTCCTTCGCGCTGGACATGTAGGATATCAGCATTTAGTAACCATCAGAAAAAGTGAATTGGCGCTCAATCCCCTTAGTGAAAAATTGGAACCAGTTCAAAAAGAACTCATTAAGGTTGTCGGGAAAGGGGAAGATTGGTCTTGTTACTTTTATGATGAAAAAGAAGCCTCATGCGCAATTTACGAGAACCGCTTCTCAGAATGCCGTCTGTTGAAATGCTGGGACACCTCAGAACTCATATCCATCATTGGCAAGAACACGATTACTCGTTCAGACATTATCAACCCAGATGATCCGATACTATGGATCATTAAGACCCATGAAAAGGAATGTCCCTTTCACGAAGTAGAAAACTTGATCTTCATATTATCCCAGGGAACAGACAAATCAAAAACCCTCACAAAGCTTACTGAGTTAGTCCGAAAAGACCTGGCCATACGATCCTACGCTCTTTCCGAATTAGGACTAAAGCCTGAGTTTGAATTTTTTATTTTCGGACGTCCTTTGTCCAAACTTCTGAGCGATCGTGGGATAACGGTTCATATGCAGAAATCAAAAGACTCATCACTCAAATAATCCTAAAAGATAAGAGGTCTGGCTGAGGAGATAAAGAGGGACACATCCCATATTTTACTTTCCTTTTTTCTTCCTTGGTCTTCCTGGCAACTTCAAGAGAAATCTCCTGTCAAGTTTCCTTTCCATGCTCCTTATGAAATTCTCACTGCCAAAAGGTCTGCCTGTTTTTGTGGAGTAACTTATCTTACTTATCTCTTCTTTTGGCATGTTTGCCTTCAGAAATTCTCTATAGTCTTTTCTCTGTCCTTCTTCAAAGAGTTCCTCTCCTAATACTTCATCTCTTACACCATCTATATGAGCCCTTGCACTTGAATATGGAAAATCTTCCTCCTTTTTTACTATCCTTGCCCGTGTGGGGTTTTGTTCAATGTATCTCGCTACTGCCCACATATACTGCTTTTTATCTACAACGCAGGAATGATACCTGCTCTCCCATAACCTGCCGGACCTTTTGTATTTCCGGTTTATATACTGTGTATAACACAGGGTTACACCCTGCATCATCTTGTATAGCGATTCTTCTTCCTTCGGTCTCGTTAGCAAGTGAACATGATTCCTCATGAGACAGTATGCAAGGATTGGTGAGTCCCATGTATCTGCATATTTCTTGAATAATGATAAGTATTGCTCTCTGTCTTTCTTATCAAAAAAGACCTTCTCTCTATTGTTACACCTCTGGATAAGATGATGAGAAAACCTTGTCGCAACTGCTCTCGCTATCCTCGGCATGAAAGGATTCTATAGAATAACTTCCTTTATGTCAAGAAATATGGGATGTGTCCCTTATTTAAATTCCTCAGAGGAATCTTCATTTTCTCTGTATTTACATGTGGAAGAATGATACGAGCTTCTTTCATAGTAACCTGTGGTTTCTTCAATTTTGTCCAATCCCTTATTTTCAGCTCTTTGCATACTCTTTTCACTTCTTGTAAAGTCACATACTCAGGCAGTTTTTAGCTCACAGTATTTAATCGTGTTATACTGCTGACATTGTGGCCTTTGCCCTTTCTGCATGAGACATTTCAGCCAGACGCTTGATCTCCTTCACTTCAAGCTTGAGTCCTTGGGCTACGCGAGTTCCATAATCGGGATCAGCTTTATAAAAGAGTGCTGTCTGACGCAATTGAATGCGCTTCTGCGCTCCTCCCAGATGAGAGACTATATTACCAATAAGATGTTCC
>JAZDLE010000058.1:0-6174 GCA_043802315.1 Nitrospirota bacterium | reverse complement strand
AGCTTAAGGCAGTAAAAAAGTCATTGAATAGACCCCTACCAAACAGGATCTAAACCTCCACCTTTGTTTCATTTTAACTTTCTGCTCAGTCAACGTGATGCATCTTTATATTCTTCTATTAAAGTTTCTATTAATTCTTTTACTGAAATAATTTCTTTTGCTCTATGGGCATTCTCACCGGCAAATGCAAAGCCGTGTGACAAATTACCTTTCTTTGCATTTATAAGGGCGGATGCAATGCAATACGGACTGTTTTTATAATCGCACGTTATGATGCAGTGATAAGGGCATTTAAACGGTTTCCTTTTTCCCTGGCTGACTTCATCAAGAAATACATTCTTAATTGCTCTCCCTGGCATCCCGACAGGGCTTTTGATAATCACAATATCTTCTTTCCTCGAATCTATATACGTCTGCTTGAATTTTGCCGATGCATCACATTCATGCGTGGTAACAAATCGCGTTGCCATCTGCACACCCGAAGCTCCCAACTGGAAAAATCTATAAATATCTTCTCCTGTATAGATTCCTCCTGCGGCGATTACCGGAATGGGTTTTTTATATCTTTCTTCATATGGTTTTATTGCCAGAATCACTTCCGGTATAAGTTTTTCTAACGAGTATTCAGGGTCGCCAATCATCTGTTCTTTGAAACCGAGATGCCCTCCTGCCAGTGGACCCTCTACAACAACAGCATCAGGGAGGCAGTTGTATTTTTCTGACCATTTTTTCACAATAATACCGGTTGCCCTCGCAGAGGAAACAATAGGTACCAGTTTTGTTTTTATAGTGCTGTTTAAAAATTGCGGGAGATTCAGGGGCAGTCCAGCCCCTGAAAAAATAATGTCTATACCTTCGTCAATAGAAGTTCTGACCATATCGGAAAAGTTGGACAATGCCACCATGATATTGACACCAAGGATTCCTTTTGTTAATTCTCTGGCTTTTCTAATCTCTTTTCTTAACGCTCTGATATTCGCTTTTAAGAAACTCCTGGAAAAATCAGGTTCGTTCATTCCAATGCCTGCTGTAGCAATAACTCCAATACCGCCTTCGTTGGCTACTGCTGAGGATAGCCCGGACAGAGAAATCCCAACTCCCATCCCTCCCTGAATTATGGGAAGTTTGGCCGTTAAAGATCCTATTCTTAAATTTTTAAGACTGCTGAAGCTCATGAAAAATCTCCTTTATCTCTTACGTGGGCATCTGTCGCACATAAAGAGTTATCTTTTATAGCAAAATTGGACAAATTAACTAAATAGCTGTCTATTCCACCTGTAGATCTTATTAGTTACTTTACAACATCCTGCCGTTTTTTGGGAATCATGCAGATTGGGAAGGTATCCCTGAAGAGAAATCTTAATTTCAATATTATTACGGTGGCCTTTAGAGATGTTGAGTACAGAATTTGCCTTAAGGAAAATTTTACCGGTTAAATACTGGAAGGAATTAAACGGCATTCTCGTTGCCTTTGGACAGGGGATATGCAAACCCATATCCCCAATGTGTTCTCAATGTAAGATACGTTTGTTTTGCGACCAGGTCGGAGTAAATCCAGTAGATAAAATTTTTTCCTGATCATTTATTAGTCTTTCTTCTTGAAAAACCCTCTGGAAGAAGTTCTAAGATATGCATCTCCTCTACATCACCATGACTCTGAAAGATAACGATGGCATCGGGTCCGAACTCAAAGATAACCTGTCTGCACGCACCACAAGGAGGGCAGTCACTTCCACCCTCATTTACGACAGCAATGGCTCGAATTCTCATGTCTGCCCCTTCTTTGGCCACAGCCGAATAGACTGCTGCCCGCTCTGCACAGACAGTGAGGCCGTATGATGCATTCTCTACATTACAGCCAGTAACCAGGGAACCCTTTTCTGTCAGGATTGCTGCCCCAACCTTGAAGTTCGAATAGGGTGCATAAGCCCGCTTTACAGCATCCATGGCAGCTTTCAGAAGCTGAGCCCTCTCATCATTAGAAAGACGTGCTTGACTCACTGATACAGCATCCTTGTGAATCAGATTTTAGCACAGATGGCATTACTGTTTGTCAGATGACGGTTAAAATCTGCTAAAATAAACTACACCATTTAAACTGGAGTACACTGATGAAGAGGATACTTATAGCATGTTTAGTCTCTTTTTTGCTCCTCGCTAACTGCCAGAAAAAAGAGGAGCCAAAGGTTCGCACTCCATTTCCAGCAGGCCCTGTTCAGGGAGGGAATGAAATCGCCCTCCTTCAAAACATAGTAAGACAGGATCCCAAGAATCTTAGTGCAGGGATTAAACTCGGAAACATCCTGATGGATTCATACCGTTTCAATGAGGCAATAGAGGCATATCAGAAGACACTTGAACTAGAGCCGAAGAATGTGGATGTCAGAGTAGACATGGGTACCTGTTACCGGAATATTGGAAGACCAGATAAGGCAGTTGAGGAATACAGGAAGGCAATCGCCATAAACTCAAACCATCTGAATGCACATAGAAACCTTGGCGTTGTCTTTGCCGTTGATCTCGGTGATAAAAAGCAGGCGATTAAAGAATTCGAGGAATACCTCAGACTTTCTCCAAACGCCCCCGATGCTTACCAGCTAAGACAGGAGATTGCAAGGCTGAAGGCAACTCAGTAATCATGCTCGCAAAACTTCCCAGCATCCCCTCAAAACCAGGCGTCTATATTCTCAAAAGTGAAAAAGAACGAGTCCTGTATGTAGGCAAGGCAAAAGACCTGAGAAATCGCCTCAGGAGCTACTTTCATAAGTCATCCCACCTCGACCCGCGCAAAGCAGCCATGATCAAAAATGTGATGGATTTTTCTTTCATAGTTACGGATAACGAACTCGAGGCCCTTGCGCTTGAGGCAAACCTGATAAAACAATTCAGACCGAAATTTAATGTAATCCTGAGGGATGATAAAAATTATCCCTATCTCAAGCTGACTGTTCAAGAAGAGTGGCCCAAGCTTGAGGTTGTAAGAAGGATTAAGAAAGATGGTGCACTGTACTTCGGTCCTTATGTCCCGGCAGGCTCGATGTGGGAAATCCTCGCATTCATAAGAAGGAATTTCCAGATAAGGGGATGTCGCTACGTACTCGACAAGCCAATGAGACCGTGTATCCGGCATCAGATGGGAAGATGCCCTGCGCCCTGTGCAGGAAAAATAAGCAGGGAGGAATATCTCAAACTCGTTGATGAGATAAGACTCTTCCTGAAAGGGGAAAAAAAAGGCCTGCTTGAAGAACTCGAAAAAAAGATGCTGAGGTTTTCAGAAGAGATGAGGTTCGAGGACGCTGCCAGGATAAGGGACAGGATCAAGGCTCTCCAGAGGGCATGGGAGTCGCAGAAGGTGGTTGCCCCTGAACTCGGAGATATGGATGTTATCGGCTTTCATAAAGGAGACGGTGTCGTTTCCTTCGAGGTCTTCTTTATCAGAAACGGGATTATGATCGGCTCAAAAGACCTCGTGACGAAGAATATCGAGAATCTTTCAGATAAAGAGTTGCTGCATACCTTCCTTTCACAGTTCTATTCAAGGGAGATTATCCCCCCCTCGGAAATAGTCACACCTCTCCTGCCCGCAGAATCAAAATCCCTTGAAAAGTGGCTCAAACAGCGGAAAGAAGAGACCGTAAAAATATCAGCGCCCAAGACAGGAAAGAAAAAAGAACTCCTGCTCATGGCATCAGAAAATGCAAGGCTCATAGTGAGAGAAAAAAGGGAAACAAAGACAGATGATCTTTTAATGGAGATAAAGGAAAAGCTGAGACTTGAGAAATCTCCTGAAGACATAGGAGCCTTTGATGTATCGACTATCTCGGGGAATGAATCTGTCGGTGCCTTTGTGTACTGGAAAGGCGGAGAGTTTAACAAGGAAATGTACAGGAGGCTGAGGATAAGGACGGTTCAGGGGATTGATGATTACGCAATGATGGAAGAGATTATCGAAAGGATCATAAAAAACCTCTATGGCAATATGCCCGATCTTATTATCGTAGATGGAGGGAAAGGACAGCTCGAGATAGCGAAAAGGGTTCTTGATAAGAATAGAACTTTATTTCCTGAAGCCCCCATGGTCATAGCAATAGCAAAGGATCCGGACAGGGCTTATACAGTGTTATCAGAGGAACCTATAAACCTTGACGATGGCAGGCCATCTTCCCTCCTTCTGAAAAAAATACGTGATGAGGCTCACAGATTTGCCATAAACTATCATAGGAAATTAAGGACGAAAGGTCTAATGCAATCACCCTTGGAGAAGATCCCCGGCATAGGAAAGAAAAGGAGACTCACCCTCCTGAGACATTTTGGTAGTATAGAAGCTATGAGACATGCTACTATTGATGATATAATGAGGCTAAAGGGCTTCCATAAGGGAATCGCTGAGAATCTCTTAAATGCATTAAGGAGGTCATAATGGTACATATATTCTTATTGATTCTCATTCTTCTTCTACCTGCCTCTTCAGAGGCAGCCTACAAGATTTATCTCAAAAACGGTTCCGTCATTACAGGTGTGAGTTCATACGAGAAAAAGGGTGGAGAAATTACTATCTTTTTCGGCGGAGGAAGCCTTGGGATACCAGAAAAGGATATTGTAAAAATTGAGGAAACAGAGGCCCCTGAAAAGGACTTTGGCAAAGAAGAAGCGCCCGGTGCGGAAGTTGGGAAAGCACCTGCCGAAGTTCCTGCAGAAGAACCAGCAATTTCAGAAAAAACAGAAAGAGCGGATGCATTGCAATCTGATTTAGATGCCGTAAATGCAGAATTAAAGACCGTAGAAGACAATGAAGCCAGAGTAAAGGCATCAATCGATGAAAAACTCAGTCAACGATCGAGATATAATGTCTATCAAATGAGATACTTAGAACAAGAGATAGAGCCACTCCAGCAGGAGCTCTCAACAATACAGCAGAAAAAGGGAGAACTCCTTCAGCGAAAGGCCTATAGAGAAGGCGAACTGAGATCGCTCAAATAATGCATCCGGTATGAGTCGCACCGACAGGCCATTGAAGCATACCTTAGAGGAGTTTTAGAGAGAGGAGTTTTCAAGAGATGATGGAGACGTTGTGAATATCTATATTTCAGGTTCAATGGCATATGACAGGATTATGGACTTTCCAGGGAAAATATCAGACCACATCCTACCGGATAAAATACATATCCTGAATGTATGTTTTACTGTTAACGGGATGGTGGAAAAATTTGGCGGCACTGCTGGAAACATAGCTTATTCACTTAGCCTTCTTAATGAGAGGCCGGTTTTAATTGCAACTATAGGCAAAGACTATGAAAGTTATTTCGACTGGCTGAAGAAGAACAATATTTCGGAAGAGGGGATAAAGATAATTAGAGAAGAGTTCACTGCCGGGGCATATATAATAACCGACAAGGCTGACAACCAGATAACAGGATTCAATCCTGGAGCAATGAAATATCCATCCGGATATAAGTTTAATAATGCTGACTCTGCAAACTCAATAAGCCTGATTGCCCCTGGAAACCTTCAGGACATGGTCGAATATGCAACGATATGCAAGGAGAAAGGCATTGATTATATATGCGACCCGGGTCAGTCTCTTACACAATGGGAAGGGAAGACCCTTAGAGAGTGGCTTGATGGTTCAATGTTGTTAATCTCCAATGATTACGAACTTGAGATGATTATGAAGATAACAGGTATGGATAAAAAGGGACTGTTAGATCTGACAAAGATTATTATAACAACCATAGGAGAGAAAGGGTCTCTTATAAACAATTTAGAATTTGATGTTACCATTCCGGCAGCAAAAGTTCATGACGTTATTGACCCTACAGGCGCAGGGGATGCTTACAGGGCGGGGGTGCTGAAGGGAATTGTTTCGGGCAGAGACATTGAAACTTCGGCGAAGATGGGAACTGTTGCAGCCGCGTTTGCGATAGAGAAATATGGTACTCAGGAGCATCATTATACATATGGAGATTTTGTTGAAAGATACAAAAGCAACTTTGGGGAGTTGTGAATTGTTGTTTGCATTTTTTGTGTAATTCCGATTAGATCCTATAATGATCAATGAAGAAGCATTAAAAGCCTACCTCAAGAAAGAATTCAAAGATATTATTCAAGTGGATATCAGAAAGCTCGGCTCAGGTGTTCAGGGCTCGGGCTTTCTTATAGAAATGAAAACCCTGG
>JAZDLE010000057.1:0-7779 GCA_043802315.1 Nitrospirota bacterium | reverse complement strand
CTCTATCTCAAAATATCTGAGATGGAATTTTGTGGATTCATTGTGGTTGCCTGTTAGGACTTTTCGAATAATATTCTTCCAATCCGCCCCGGCAGTTTTGTATTTTTCTGTTTTTATTCCTTCCCATGTAAAGTTGCCTTTGTGTTTGTAAAGTCTGGTTTTGTTGATTACTTTGCTTCTTTTCTTATTCCCGAAGTCACAAGATGGAATTCTTTTGCAAACTTTTCTTTTTATCCCCCTCTTTGGCAAAGGGGGATGAAGGGGGATTTTATAAATAAATGCTTCACTATGATAAAGATTTAAAACAATTTTCAAGACAACTGAGACAAGAAATGACGGATGCAGAAAAACTGCTGTGGTCAAAAATTAGAGGTAAACAATTGAAAGGCGCTCAATTCTATAGACAGAAGACTATAGAAAATTTTATTTTTATTGTCCAAAAGCAAATCTCGTAATAGAGCTTGATGGAGGACAGCATTATAATGATGAAATGAAGGTAAAGGACGGGCAGAGAGACAGAATCTTGGAGGGCATGGGTTTAACAGTACTCAGATTTTCTGATAGAGAAGTCTTCGAGAATATCGGAGCGGTATTGGAAAAGATATGGAAATACTTATGATAGATAAAATCTCCCCTAACCCCTCTTTGCTAAAGAGGGGAATAAGGGAAGATCTCATTTCAAGGTGTATCCACAAAAATGTCTGAAGAAATTTTTGTTTAATTTAGCATACATGGATGTTACTCTTGACAGCATACGGGATATAAGATTATATCAGCCGAGGAAGGGATACAGGTTTTCCGTAGACTCTCTTCTTCTGTATGATTTTGTGAAACTCAAAAATGTAAAGAGAATTGGTGACCTTGGCGCCGGGTCAGGCATCGTAGGAATTCTCCTTGCAAAGAGATA
This sequence comes from Nitrospirota bacterium, assembly GCA_043802315.1. Classification (GTDB taxonomy): domain Bacteria; phylum Nitrospirota; class Thermodesulfovibrionia; order Thermodesulfovibrionales; family SM23-35; genus DASPRG01. Next base: position 6,872 of record JAZDLE010000057.1, on the reverse strand, counting down.
CTCGCATGCGGAGATTACCCTTTTTGAGATTCAGAATAGTCTTGCTGCACTTGCAGAAAAGAACACTGCCCTGAACTGTCTCGAAGACAGGGTAAAGGTAATTCAGACAGATATCAGAGAAATAAAACTTCTTCATTCTTCACTCTTCACTCCGTACTCTTTTGACCTCCTTGTATCGAATCCTCCCTTCAGGAGACTCAGAAGCGGGCTTATCAGTGAAGAGGAGGAGAAGGCTATTGCAAGACATGAGATAAAGCTGAGGCTCTATGAGCTCATTGACGCAGCATCATATCTCTTAAAGGCGAAAGGCAGGTTCTGTATGGTTTATCACCCTTCCAGACTTTTAGAACTTATGGATATCTTGAAGAAGAGAGACCTGGAGCCCAAAAGGTTACGACTTGTGCATTCCCATATATCGTCAGAGGCGAAGATGGTTTTACTGGAGGCAACGAAAGGAGGGAAAAGCGGGGTGAAGATTGATAAACCGCTCTTTATCTATAACGAGGACGGCAGTTACACAGATGAAGTGAGGGGGATATACAATCCGACGTATAGCAAGCATTACTATCAAAAATAAGAGATTGCTTCGCTACGCTCGCAATGACAAATTGAATAATGACATCTCTTTTCTGTCATTGCGAGGAGCGTGCGACGAAGCAATCCCGTTTATTAGAACTAATTGAATTAACATGTTCATACTGTATTTTGGACAATATGAGTAAATATAAATTTTTTATTTATTGATTTACATAATTTATATCCTTATGCATCATTTTGATGTATAATAGAAAAAATTTTTGAAAGGAGGAGATGGTATGGTAGGATTCAGGTTTTTAGGTATCTTGATTCTTTTGCTTGCTTTCCCTGTGATTGCATCTGCATATGGAGGTCATGATGGTCTCAACTGTACTGGTTGCCACGGTATTCATAATGCCAAAGGGGATATAATATTTGCGGTTGAGCCGAACAAGAAGGCAATTAATCCAAAGACAAAACAGCCTTATACAGGCACAACTGCTCTTTGCCTTGGCTGCCATGAAACAGTTGAAAAAGGCGGTCTCGGAATACTGGCAGTTTCAGCTGTACACAGCCATCCATATGGAGTTACAGCGAGTGCAAAAGTTGCTACTGTTCCAGCAGCCTTTTTGAGGGATGGAAAGCTTGAGTGTGTTGGCTGTCATGACCCTCATCCATCAAATCCATATTATGAATATCTCAGGGTTGACACTGCAAAGGGTGCAAAGATGGCTGAATTCTGTGCACTGTGTCATGCATCGAAGTCATCTCCAAAGGCTCTTGCAGAAATGAAGGTATTCGACAGTATGGACGAGAGGAAGTTCACTCCGCCTCCGGCACCAGCGCCAGCGGCTCCTGCAGCACCTAAAAAGAAATAGTTGAATGAGGTTAATGAGTCATTGGTCAATATTGACCAATGACTCATGACTATTATCTGTGGAACTGTTCAAGAGTTTCCTTATATATCTGTCTGTAGAAAAGGGACTCTCAAAAAATACTGTTGATGCATATTCTCTAGACCTCAGGAAATTCCAGGACTTTCTCTTATCGAAGGATAAAGGGTTTGCCGCATTCTCGAGGGCCGATATTGTCGATTTTATCGAAAAGCTAAGAGATGAGGGTTACTCCTTAGCAAGCATCTGCAGGTTCATATCATCAATCAAGGGTTTATGCAGATACCTTCTTGTTGAAAATGTCATAAAAGATGATCCCTCAGAAAACCTGCAGGCACCAAAGAGGTGGGAAAGACTCCCAAAGGCACTGAGTATCTCTGATATCAGATCATTTCTTGAATTGAGCTCATCTGTTGTCAAACCTATCATGATAAGGGACTGTGTAATGCTTGAGCTTCTCTACTCCTCAGGTCTCCGCGTTAGTGAATTAGTCTCCCTTAAACTTGAGGATATTCATTTAGAGGCAGGCTTTTTAAGGGTTTTGGGAAAGGGTTCAAAGGAAAGGATTGTGCCTGTCAATATGAGGGCAATAGGAAAGCTCAAGATGTATCTCAATCAGCAGAGGCCAGAGATTCTGAAGAAAAAGCAGTCTTCATATCTTTTTGTTACAGGAAGAGGGAAGCCTATGACAAGACAACGTTTCTGGCAGACAATAAAGGCCTTTGGCAGGAGGAGGGGGATTGAGCTTTCACCACATACGCTCAGACATTCCTTCGCAACACACCTTCTTGAGGGTGGAGCAGACCTCAGGTCAGTCCAGAAGATGCTCGGTCACTCTGATATATCAACGACCCAGATTTATACAAAGGTAACAACAGAGAGGATAAAGAAAGTTTTTTCACGATACCATCCGAGAGCCTAAAAAGGCTTACCCGGTTTATTGGGTTGCAACTAACCATGTAAACTGAGTAAACTTTGTAAACTAATGATTCATGCAAATCTAATGTCCTATCTCGGTTACGACTTTGTCATTCCGGCTCGTCCGGACTGTCATTCCAGCTTGTCTGGAATCCTTTTTGAAGAAAGATCCTGGACGAGCCAGGATGACAGAGAATCGGAAGGACTCCCGACTGATCCCCGACATAGCGGGGACAAGAGCGGGAGTGACAGAGAAAGAGACAGACTGCGGAGGACATTTATTATGCAGGAATCACTAAATGAACTCTCCTGTGGAGGTAATCAATGCCTGATAAACTAAGTGCTGATGAGCTTTATAAGTGCTGTGACCCGAATGTCTTTACCTTTAACACAACAGACGATCTTCCGGTCTTTTACGGGACTATAGGACAGGAGAGGGCTTTAGATGCCCTTGATTTTGGCCTGAGTCTTGAGAGCACAGGATTTAATATATTCCTCCTCGGTGAGAATGGTACAGGCAGGATGACCACTATCAAATCAATCCTTGCACAGAAGGCTGCAAAAGAACCCGTGCCCCCTGACTGGTGCTATGTTTACAATTTTAAAGATCCTGATACTCCTATAGCCATCTCTCTTGAACCTGGGAAAGCTTCATTATTTCAGAGAGATATGGAGGAACTGATCAAAATACTCAAGGTTGAAATTCCTAAGGTCTTTGAATCAAAGGAGTATGACAAACAGAAGAACAAAATAATGGAAGATGCCCAGAAGAAACAGAAAGGGATTTTTTCCAGCCTCGAAGAAGAGGCCAAGGAGAAAGGTTTTTCCGTGAGAAAGACAGTCAGTGGCCTGGTAATCATACCTGTAAAAAAGACGGGAGAACCACTGACAGAAGAGGAGTATGAGTTACTCGATGAAAAGACAAGGAAAAAGATAGATGAGATAGGGAAGACTCTTCAGGAGAAGCTTAATGATGCCGTGCATGTCGTGCGAGAGGCTGAAAAATTGGTTAAGGAACAGATTACGAGACTTGAGAAAGAGGCGGCCCTCTCAGCGGTAGGCCATCTTATTGATGAACTCAAGGTCAAGTACAGAGAGTATGAGAAGATTATTTCCTATCTCGATGATGTAAAAGAGAATATCCTCGAAAACCTCAGTGACTTTACGGTTCCAGAAGAACAAGCCCCTGCTTTGCCCTTTATGAGGCTTCCGAAAACAGAGCCTACGTTCACGAGGTACACCATCAATGTCCTGGTTAACAATAAGGATTGCAAGGGTGTACCTTTTATATTTGAAAGTAATCCGACGTATTTCAATCTCTTTGGGAGGGTTGAACATAAATTTCAATATGGAATTGCTATAACAGATTTTTCGATGATTAAGGGAGGCTCGCTGTATAAGGCAAATGGAGGTTATCTCGTCATCGATGCCCTTGACCTTTTAAGAAACATCTTTGCGTATGATGCATTGAAAAGAGCGATTCGCAATGAAGAGGTAAAGATAGAAGATGTCTGGGAGCAGTATCGGTTGATTTCGACAACGACCCTAAAACCTGAAGCAATACCTCTGGATGTCAAGGTTATTCTTGTAGGCAACCCTTTTCTCTATTATCTCCTCTATAACCTCGATGAAGAGTACAGAGAACTTTTTAAGGTTAAGGCCGATTTTGACAGCAGAATGGATAGAACAGATAAGAATATTCATAAATACGCATCTTTTGTTGCAACGAGGTGTAAGGAAGAAAAACTCCTTCCTTTTGACAGGACAGGTGTTGCAAAGGTCGTTGAGATGGGATCGAGGCTTGCAGAGCACCAAAATAAGTTGACGTCGAGGTTCAGCGAGGTTGCAGATATTATCAGAGAGGCAAGTTACTGGGCGTTAAAATTCAATGGCAGGATTGTGACCGAAAACCATGTGCAGAAGGCCATAGATGAGAGGATATACAGAATAAACAGGATTGAAGAACGCTTGAGGGAGATGATCCTGGAAGGTACTCTCATTGTTGATACAGAGGGAGAGAAGGTAGGACAGGTTAATGGCCTTGCCGTGCTTGACTTAGGCGACTACAGCTTTGGAAAACCTTCGAGGATAACAGCAAGGGCATATGCTGGCAAGGCAGGTGTCGTGAATATCGAGAGAGAGACAAAGATGAGCGGCAAAATACATGAAAAGGCAATACTCATCATAGCAAACTATCTCGGGAGTAAATATGCAACAAAAAAACCGATAAGCCTTTCTGCATCTATTACCTTTGAACAGCTTTACGATGTGGTAGAGGGTGACAGTGCAACCTGCGCAGAGTTATATGCACTCCTGAGCAGTATTGCGAATGTTCCCTTGAAACAGGGCATTGCTGTTACTGGCTCGATGGATCAGAATGGTGATGTTCAACCTGTTGGTGGAATAAATGAAAAAATAGAGGGTTTTTATGACCTCTGTAAGTTCAGGAAAATTGATGGTAGCCAGGGGGTCATAATACCGAGGAGGAATATTAAAAACCTCATGATAAAAAAGGAATTAGTTGATGCCATGAAGGAGGGGAAATTCACTATTTATCCCATAGATAGGGTCGAAGAGGGCCTTGAGATACTTACCGGTATGCCTGCAGGCGCTTTAACTGAGGATGGTACATACCCGGAAGGCACAGTAAATTATCTTATTGTAAAGCGTCTTACTGAAATTTCAGAGGCAATGAAGGAAAAGAAAGAGGAAGAAAAAGAGAAAGAGGAAAAAGAAAGGGATTAATGACAAAGGAAGTAGGAAGGAGTCCCATAATCATATAAGCCTTATTTTGAGCGGATTGGGATAAATCCTATATGGACTGGGATGATGGTCCATAACCGCTCAAAAAATCTTTCTACATTAGCGTATTCACTGGCAGGGACATAAATAATATCCCCTTGGTGGAGGGCTAAATTCTGAGTCATATCAATATCCTTGAAAACTTTATTTATATCTAAAACCTGATAGTGTGGTTTTGGATTTGATGGACCGCCTCTTATCAATAACACATAGCTCGGCTTAGCATCTAAAGTAAAACCTTCAGCCTCAGAAATCGCTTCAACTACGGTTTTAGGTCTATCAAGTTGAAATACTCCTGGGCGTTTAACCTCACCTAACACAAAAACCTTCTGGCTTCCAAGAGATATCACAATTACACTGACCTGAGGATCAACATAATACTTCAGTAACCCTTCCCTGAGTTTATCTCTAAGCTGGTTTACATTTAGTCCCTGCGCATAAACTTCCCCGACCAAGGGATAGTGGATCTTCCCATCTGGCAGGATCCGGACCTTCCTGGTCATCTCGTCATGCCTATAAAGGGATATCTCAACCTCATCTCCAAACCCCAGGATATATTCAGATATCACAATAGGGGGTATCGGCTGAGATTCGAGTTGGGTATCATTTTGTAGCACTGCCTCTTTGGGAGAACAGCCAGGAGAGATAAAAATAATAACTGCTACAAAGCAAAGTAAATATCTTATGAACAAAAACATTTTTTTCATCAGAAACAGAAACTACTATACCTAATTTTCACGTCTCAAAGCAAGAACCACTTTTTCCTTTGCCTTGTTCTTGGCTTGTGCCTGATGATATAATATTTTAGATATTCATGCAAAAACAGATTTCGATAATTATTCCCACCTATAACAGCGCACAAGTCCTTAGAAAATGTCTCGAATCACTCGGAAGCCAAACGATCAGCAGTGAAGGCTATGAAGTGATCGTCGTTGATGATGGGAGCACCGATGGGACTAGAGATATTGTTGCAAAATACCCTGCCCAGTATATTTATCAGCAGAATCGAGGCCCGGCTGCAACAAGAAATTATGGAGTAAGTCAGGCGCAAGGAGAGATTATTTTATTTACTGATGCTGACTGTGAACCCCAACCCAATTGGATCGAGGAAATGATAGAGCCCATGAACGATAATCAAGTGGTTGGAGTGAAGGGTACATATAAAACTCGCCAGAAAGAGCTTGTGGCCCGTCTTGTCCAGATTGAGTATGAGCACAAGTATGAAAGGATGAAGAAATTTAAATATATTGATTTCATCGATACCTATTCAGCTGGGTATCGCAAGGATATTTTCTTAAAATATGGAGGGTTTGATGAGAGATATCCCAAGGCCTCGGTGGAAGACCAGGAATTTTCTTTTCGGCTATCCCGTGATGGGTACAAAATGGTTTTTAACCCGGAGGCGGTAGTCTATCATAAGCACTCGGCCAGCCTTATAGACTATCTGAAGAAAAAATATAAGATAGCCTTCTGGAAAGTTTTTCTCCTTAAGCGTCATCCCGGCAAATTAAAAACTGATACCCACACACCACAGTCGTTAAAAATTCAGATGATATTGGCTCTCTGTGCAGTTTTAGGACTTGTTGGCCCCTTTTATAAATTTATGTATTATGTATCCGGTTTTTCCCTTCTTTTTTTTCTTTTAAGCTGTGTTCCCTTTTTCTTATTCGCCAGAAAAAAAGACCTTACAGTTGCTCTGCTCGCACCAGCCATCTTCTTCTTAAGATCTCTCGCACTATCGCT
>JAZDLE010000056.1:0-11274 GCA_043802315.1 Nitrospirota bacterium | reverse complement strand
AGGATTATTGCTTCATCAATATAATCGCCGGGTCTTTTTGAGCCGATGATTGCATTTACCAGAATTCCTCCACGAGGTTTATCTACCATCATAGAACCATAAGCTCCTAAGTATGCACCTTTCATAAGCCATTCATGGCCCGTGTGCGGAACATTTCTTGTCTGATGGTTGATAATCATCTCCCATCCTTTTTCCTTAAATCTTTCCCTCATCTGTATTGGTGTAAGCCAATATTTTGTAAAAGGCTCATTTATCTTTGGAGGGTTGAGGAGGGTGATCTTTCCACCAAGGAATTTATCCTGATATTGATATGTTCTCTTGACTCCAGGATGTTTTTCTTCAGTAGTTCCATAAACTTTCATTGCCACTTCTTTTTTATCCAGTGTAAATATCTCTGCGATATCGAAAATAGCAAAAGGGTTACCAGTATAGGTAAGAAGGACTTCATCATACTGTTTGATGCCTGATTTCTTGAGATCTTCCTCAGAAATGTCAAATACGATCGGGATGCTCCAAACGGTTTTTCCATCTGCAAGTAGCATATTGTTGCAGACAGACTCGACATCAGCCTTTGTCATAAACCCTTCAAGCGGTGAGAAAAAACCGTATGCAATATCAATGACCTCAGTCGCCATCTGAAGACGAATGTCCAATTCCTTTGCCTTGGCTGCCTTTAACTCAGCCACCCTTTTAATCGCTGCGTCCTTTGAAATAATTCTTTCAATGATTTCTTTACCACCATGACCAATGTTTTCCATTCTTATCCTCCTTTTGGGTTCGTTATAAGCAAACGCTTATTTGCCTTCTATGACACTGCAAACCTTACTGAATATCTCATCAATGCTGCCTGTACCCATGACTGATTTCAGTATCCCCTTTTTCTTGTAATAATCCATAAGGGGTGCTGTCTGGGCGTCATACACATCAAGCCTTCTTTTGATTGTCTCTTCTTTATCGTCATCCCTCTGAAAGAGTTCACCACCACATTTGTCACACGCACCTTCTTTCTTCGGAGAAGAAAAATATATATTGTACATCTGCTGGCAGCTTTTACATGTCCTTCTTCCTGTCAACCTCTTCATGAGGATGTCCCTATCGACATCAACATCCACAGCAGCTTCAAGAGGGGCTCTCATTTCAGAAAGCACCTTGTCCAGGACCTCTGCCTGTGCAGTATTCCTCGGAAAACCATCAAGGATATAGCCCTTTTTGCAGTCATCTCTGGCAATCCTTTCCTTGACAAGCCCAATGACAACACTATCAGGCACAAGCTCGCCCTTATCCATATAGGACTTGGCTTCTTTTCCGAGAGGCGTGCCCTCTGCGACTGCCGCTCTTAAGATATCCCCTGTAGAAATCTGGGGAATCTTGTATTTTTCTACGAGTTTTTTTGCCTGAGTTCCCTTCCCTGCGCCTGGTGCACCAAGAAAAACAAGTCTCATGTTCCCCCCCCCTTAAATACCTTAATTTAAAAATAGGAAAGCACCCAAAAAGAGAGTAGGTGCGATAATTACTAAAGATTAATGAAAGTAACCAGCGTTAAAAACAAGGAAGTATAATCACTACGCTAGCTTAAGGTCAAATTCATATTTTTGATAGATAGATAAAATTTACTTATCAGACTTCTTAAGAATTGTAAATTTATAATTTAGAAATAAAATTATAGACATATCCGCTTCACTCAAGTAAAATCCATATTTAGTGGAGGAAGCCTATATGCTAATAGTCACATCTACTACAGATTGTACTTACTTGAGTCAAGCGGATAGCCCTTTAAAATTATTCAAATATTTTTTCCTCTCGAAGATATTTCCGGAGTTTATTAAGCGCCTTCCCTCTATGGCTCAAAGCATCTTTTTCGTCGTCAGTCATCTCTGCAAAAGTTCTCCTATATCCTTGTGGACAGAACACTGGGTCGTAGCCGAAGCCATGGATACCCCTCGGTTCACTCCCTATCCGGCCTTCCACATAGCCAGTGAATGTCTTTACCTTCCCGTCAGGAAATGCCAGGGCTATGCAACACACAAACCTCGCACCTCTCTTCTCATCAGCACTCGAACGCATTTCGAATAGTAACTTTTCGATATTCCTTCTGTCGTTCGCATCCTCTCCAGCGTACCTTCCAGCGTACCTTGCAGATAATGTACCCGGGGCCCCATTCAAAGCGTATACCTCAAGCCCTGAATCGTCTGCTATTGAAGGTTTCCCTGTATATTGTGCGACTGTTAGCGCCTTCTTTACAGCATTCTCCTCAAATGTTATTCCCTCTTCTTCTACCTCAGGACACCTTAAAAAGTCATCAAGCGTTCGTATCGAGATTGATAAATCTGCCATAATTCTCTTCATTTCTTCTATTTTCTTCTTATTTCTTGTTGCAAGCACTATATCCATCTCAGTTTGCACAGTTTACTTTGTTTACTCGGTTTACTTAGTTTATCAGGTTTACTCAGTTTCTCTAGTTATTGAATTTATGAATTTATAACACAAAAACTAGGTAAACTCAACAAACGATGTAAACTATGTCAACTGAGGTGATCTTGAAAATTTAGGAATATTCTGGTAGTATTTTGGATGTCGGGGGAATTTAAACAGGCAGGATTGCTTCTCAGAGCAATTGCCAAAACCCTTGACCTTATTCTCATTGCAGCAGCAGGAGAGGTAATTCCGAAAGCAGGCTATTTTGCAGGGCTTGCCTATCTTTTGATAGGGGATGGCCTCTTTCATGGGAGAAGCTTAGGGAAGAAACTCATCGGGCTCAGAGTTGTCTCAGCAGATACAGACGATCCCTGTTCATTCAGAGATTCGATACTCAGAAATAGCGTTTTTGGTATCGGATATCTTTTTTATAGGATACCCTGGCTTGGGTGGATATTCATAGTAATCGTTTGTGTTTTTGAGTTTATCATCCTGCTTGGGAGCAAGGATGGAATGCGTCTCGGCGACGAGATTGCAAAAACGAAGGTAGTGGCAGTAACCACTGACACAGAAACCTTAACAGGGAGGCTGAATGCTTCATAATATACTTGGATGGTTCTCGAATGACCTTGCCATTGACCTCGGGACAGCTAACACCCTTGTATTTGTCAAAGGCAAGGGAATCGTATGTGACGAACCTTCTGTTGTCGTGCAAAGAAGGGACAATAAGAAACTCATAGCCGTTGGTATTGAAGCTAAAAGGATGCTTGGTAAAACCCCTTCAGATATCATAGCCATAAAACCATTGAAAGATGGTGTTATTGCTGATTTTGATGCAGCGGAGGTGATGCTCAAGTACTTTATAAAAAAGGTCCATAACAGGAGAAGTTTTGTATCACCCAGGGTAATCATTGGAGTACCTTCAGGCATAACACAGGTCGAGCAGAGGGCCGTAAAGGATGCTGCCCAGTCATCTGGGGCAAGGGAGGTCTACCTGGTCGGAGAACCTATGGCAGCTGCCATAGGGGTGGGACTCCCGGTAGGTGAGCCATCAGGCAACATGATTGTTGACATCGGAGGTGGCACAACTGACATCGCTGTCATATCCCTCGATGGGGTAGTTTATAGTAAAGCCGTAAGGGTAGGGGGCGATAAGATGGATGAGGGTATTATCGCCTATATAAAACGCAGATATAATCTCATGATAGGAGATAGAACAGCAGAACAGATAAAGATTGAAATAGGCTCGGCTTATGAAGAAAAAGATAATGAACTCGTCCTCAGTAGACAGTTAAGACCTACCGCAAATGGCGATGTCATCGAGTTTACGCCGGGTCTGCATGAAAGAAAAGATGTACATCAAGCTGCTGAGAGGAGCACCCAGTTGACGATGGATATAAAGGGTAGGGATCTCATTTCAGGTATACCCAAGACAATAACAATCACCCAGGAAGAAATCCGTGAAGCCCTTGTAGAGCCTGTCAATCTCATCCTTGATACGATAAAAATTATTCTCGAAAATACCCCTCCTGAACTCGCAGCAGACATCGTAGACAGAGGAATTGTTCTTGCTGGAGGGGGTGCCCTTCTCAGGGGGCTTGACTCACTTATCAGAGAAAAAACAGGGCTTCCTGTCATTGTTGCAGATGACCCCCTCACAGCTGTTGCCCGGGGGGTCGGCAGGATGCTCGATGATTTAGAGTTGCTGAAAAGAGTAGCTTTCAATTAGTAATGCCTAAAAAGAGGCTCCTGCTTTTTCTCTTAATCATCCTATCCCTTGGCTTGATGACCTACCAGAGCAAAAAAGAGCACTTCTTGCCTTTGAAATTCCTGAATAACACCCTGACTAGCTTCCATGCTATAGTGAATTCTGTAAAGGACTCGGTCACCTCCCCTTTTAAAAAGATGCTCATCAGGGAAGAGGAAAATACAAGATTAAAAGCAGAGCTCAAGAAATCGCTTGAAAAACAGCAGAAGTATCAGGAGGCCTTGCTTGAAAACAGGAGGCTCAGAGAATTCCTGTCGCTTAAGGAAAAAGAACATGGGTATGTTACAGCTGCCCGCATTATCGCAAGAGGCGCAGATCAATGGTCTAAAACCTTCGTTCTTGACAAAGGGCTCTCTGATGGAGTTACAAAAGATATGACGGCTATAACTCCTAAGGGTCTCGTTGGAAAGATTTCAGGAGTTTCCAATTCTTACTCATCTCTCCTTCTTCTTACAGACTTAAATTTCTCAGCTGCTGTAAGACTCCAGGAAACCAGAAGAGAAGGGATAATCTCTGGCACAGGGTTAAGAAAATGCCAGTTAAAATATATACCTTATGAAGAAGAAGTAAAGGTTGGCGATATAGTAATAACATCCGGCCTTGATTCCTTATTCCCACAGGGCATACCTGTTGGTTACATATCGAGGATTGATAAAAAGGGGTCTGGGCTTTTCCAGAACATAGAGGTAACCCCCCTTGAGGACAATGCAGAGATCGAGGAGATAGCAATAATAAAAAGATGACTTTCATCCTCTGGGCAGCTATAATCCTTTTTACCTTTTTCATAAAGGAAAGGATATCATTATTTGATGTGACTCCGAACTTCACTGCTGTTTTAGTCTACTATGCAGGCATGAGGAAAGGAGAACGTGGGGGTATGTTTTTTGGCGCCCTTATTGGTTCTGTAGAAGATAGCCTTTCAGGTGCATTCCTTGGTCCTAATCTCCTGAGTAAAGGCATCATGGGTTATTTTTCCTCTTTCATGTCTGGTAGTTTCTTCAGATGGACCCCCCTTTTGGGTGCCATCGGCATAACAGTCCTGACAATAGTCGACAATGCCCTTGTTTTCGCTTCTAGAAGCTTCTTTGACAGAATGCCAGCAAGCATTAAGGCCGCTGTTTTCATAACCGTTATACAATCCGTCATAAACGCCCCGTTAGGATTATTTTTGAGACCAAAGGAGATACAGAAAACAGGGTAGCAGATTCTAAAAATGAGAAGATAATAATAATGAAAATGGAATCTGAAAAAATCTTAAGAATAAGCTATATCGTGATCGCAGTCTTTCTCCTTTTCATCATGAGGCTATGGCAGTTACAGGTATTGCAGGGCAGTAAATATAGGGAGCTTTCAGAGGGCAACAGGCTCAGAATAACAACGATACCGGCACCGCGGGGCATACTTCTTGACAGAAACGGTATATCCCTCGTAAAAAACTCCTCTTATTATTGCGCATCTATAGTCTATGGAGAATTCGACAGAGGTAAAACTGATTTACTATCAAAAGTCCTGAACATGCCGGTAGAAGAGATACTCAAAAAAATAAACAAGGAAGGACTAAGCCCTTTTACCCCTATAAGACTTAAGCAGGGGCTGACGTTTAATGAGGTTGCGTATATTGAATCTCGAAGATCTGACTTTCCAGGCCTTATCATTGAAGTCGAGGCCAGCAGGGAATATATCTATGGTAGCATTGGTTCACATCTTATAGGTTATCTCGGAAAACCTAATCCTTCCCAATCTAAAGACCCTGCTTTCAGGGATGTCCCTCCGGATGCGTTCATAGGGCAATGGGGCGCTGAGATGCTCTTTGATAAGTCCCTCAGAGGCACTCCTGGTGAGAGGGTTATTGAGGTTGATTCCCTCGGAAGAGAGATAAGGTTATTAAATGAAAAACCACCGATAAAGGGAGAGGATATCAGGCTGAGCTTAGATATTAATCTGCAAAAAGAAGCTGAAGAAGCATTTGGAGAAAGGGCGGGTGCCCTTGTTGCTATCAAACCTGACACCGGCGAAATATTGGGATTGGTGAGCAGACCCTCCTTCGATCCTGACCTCTTTGCAAAAGGAATAAGCTACGAAGAATGGATAGTCCTTACTCAGGACAGTAAAAAACCCATGCTCAACAGGGCACTCCAGAGCCAGTATCCACCCGGATCAACATTCAAGATCATCACTGCAATAGCGGCCATTGAAGAAGGACTTATTACACCTGAGACGAAGGTGGAATGCAGAGGGGGAATAAACTATGGCAGGTGGCATTTTGGTTGCTGGCGCGAAGGGGGACATGGCGTTATGTCTTTGCACAGGGCTTTAGTTGAATCCTGTGATGTGTATTTCTATGAGGTTGGTAAACGTCTCGGCATAGATAGAATTTATGACTATGCTTCGAGCTTCGGGTTAGGAAAAGAAACAGGCTTCCAGCTCGTGCATGAGCGGATGGGAATAATACCGAATACAAAGTGGAAGGAGGAGAAGAAAAAACAGAAATGGTATCTGGGTGAAACCTTCAATACAGCAATAGGTCAGGGATACGTCGCTGTCACACCGATACAGATGGCAGTCATGATAAGTGCAGTAGCTAATGGCGGGAATCTTTACAGACCAACACTCGTGAAAGATGCCATACCAGTCCTTTCGGGAAAGGTAAAGGCAAGGCCTGAGACCCTCGATATTGTTAAAAGAGCACTTTCAGGGGTCGTGAATGAGCCTGGTGGAACCGGATGGGCTGCTAAGTCGGAGTTAGCGAGTATTTGTGGCAAGACAGGAACTGCCCAGGTTGTTGCAATGAGGAAAGGTTCTCGGTATCAGCCCGAGAGATTTAGGGACCATGCATGGTTTGTTGCCTTTGCCCCGGTTGAAAAACCAGAGATAGCACTTTCAGTATTTGTAGAGCACGGCGGTCATGGTGGAGGCGCTGCAGCGCCAATTGCAAAGAGGGCAATAGAAGGATATTTAAAGAATTCAAAAATCAATAATCAAAGTTAAAAAAAGAAAGAGTTGCACCTTTAATTTTTTCGTTTAATAAAATGTTACGCATAGACCGCAGGCTGATTAAGAATTTTGATTGGATTACATTTTCTGTTGTTGTTATCATCGCCCTTATAGGGATTATGACCATATACAGTGCCACACGTCCTCTCGTAGAGGGAATGAACTCACCATTTTATCTGAAACAGGCTTTATGGCTCTTACTTGGGGTTCTTGCGTTATTCATGATGGTTAGTTTTGACTACATTTGGCTCAGTAGATTCTCCCCTTACCTTTACCTCGTGGGTATTATTTTACTTATAACCGTCTTTATCTTGGGTAAAGTGGGCCTGGGTGCCCAGAGATGGCTGAGTATTGGTCCTCTCTCTTTTCAACCCTCAGAATTCTTTAAGCTCATATACATTATCATGCTTTCTCATCAACTTGGCATCATGCATAGTCCTGTCAGCACAATCTCACTATTTCGTTTATTCTTCTTAATTGTATTTTTTCCCTTCATCCTTCTCATTAAACAACCTGACCTCGGAACGGGATTAATGATCCTCATAATCTTCCTCTCTTTAATCCTTTCAAAAGGACTTCACAGGAAAATTACCGTACTCCTGCTAATTATAGGGTTGATATCCCTACCTTTCCTCGGCAATATACTCTGGGAAGGTCTGAGAGACTACCAGAAGAGCAGGCTTATCGCCTTTCTGGAACCTGGTGTAGATCCAACGGGGATTGGGTATCACATAAACCAATCAAAGATTACCGTTGGATCAGGCAAGTTCTTCGGAAAGGGCTACCTGAATGGCACACAGGGACCCTTCAGATTTCTGCCAGAAAAGCATACAGACTTTATATTCGCTGTCTTTGCTGAGGAGTGGGGGTTCCTCGGAAGCCTCCTGCTTTTATTTCTCTATATTGTTTTAATTCTGAGAGGTCTCAATACAGCAAGGAATGCAAGAGATGACTTTGGAAGGTTCCTTGCGCTCGGGATTACATTCATGTTTTTAACGTATTTCCTTGTTAATGTCGGAATGACCTTAGGTATTATGCCCGTCGTGGGAATACCCCTCCCATTTATGAGCTATGGAGGAACTGCTCTTCTGTCAAATCTTTTATCAGTTGGGCTCCTTATCAATATACGGACGCGGAGGTTTGAGCTCTTTCACTAAACGTGCCTCTTTTGGTATAATTTGCTTCTATTTCGAGACTGTTAACTTTTTACTCTTCACTCATCATTTTACATGGCGGTGTAGCTCAGTTGGTCAGAGCATGCGGCTCATATCCGCAGTGTCCGGGGTTCAAATCCCTGCACCGCCACCAGAGAAAAAGCTTCCATTTATGAGTCAAAGAGATCAGGCAGAAACAGAGTAACAAGATATGAGCCATTCCAGTTTTCAATGACTATTTATTTAGAGACGCTGCCTAAATTTAGATATTATCATTTTTACCTAAAAAGGTATCTTATATCATGGAAGTAAATAACAAATTTTATGAGACGATCCTCGATAATCTTTATGATGGCGTATATTTTGTTGACCTCGATAAAAAGATCTTTTATTGGAATAGAGGAGCTGAAAAGATCACGGGTCTCTCTGCTGAAGAGGTCATCGGAAAGCGCTGCTGGTATGATGTGCTCAGACATGTAGATGCTCAGGGTAATAATCTCTGTGAAGGGGAATGTCCAATCCTTAAAACCATTTTTAATGGGAAAATATGGGAGGCAGAGGTATATCTACACCACAAAGATGGACACCGGGTACCTGTTGTAACCCGTGCCGTACCCATAACGAACTCCGAGGGGAAAATTATCGGTGCAGTGGAGATATTCAGCGACAATTCCTCTGCAACAGCGTTAGCACAAAAGGTGAAAGAACTCCAGGAGATTGCTTTCCTTGACCCTCTCACTCATCTGGCAAATAGACGCTACATTGAGATAAATATCCAGGATCGACTTTCTGAGCTTAACAGGTATAGCTGGCCATTTGGGATCATATTAACGGATGTGGATAAATTCAAATCAATCAATGATACCTACGGGCATGATGTAGGGGACCAGGTACTGAAGACGGTAGCGAAAACTCTGCCAGCATGCTTAAGACTCTTCGATATTGTAGGGCGTTGGGGCGGAGATGAATTTGTTGCGATAGTCATAAATGTCAGAAAAAAACAGCTACGTGATATAGCTCAGAGATTCCTCTCCCTGACAAGAAGTTCTGGCATTCCCATGGAACGAGAGAGCTTGAGAGTTACCGTTTCTATTGGCGCAACCCTTGCGAAGCCGAACGATACGGTATCCTCAGTTTTAAAAAGGGCTGACCGTCTCATGTATAAAAGTAAAGCTTCCGGGGGAGATTGTCTATCGGTGGATAGATGACAGAGCTTTCTCGATTGAAAGCCTGAGAGCCTGTAGATGGTAATAACAGACACATTCACTACCCACGCCATTGAGAGGATATTTAAAGGTGAATTTTCTCCTGCCACCAATATCCAACTCCTCTGGAAAAGCAGTGAATCTTTCAAAAAAATTTTTGATGCTGTCAGGGACGCACAACAATTCATATGCCTTCAATTTTACATATTCAAAAATGATGAGACAGGCAGAGAATTATCTGAACTTTTAAAACAGAAGAGGCAAGAAGGCATCAGTGTCTATATTTTGTATGACCACTTTGGTTCCTTTGGAACGCCGGGGAGTTTCTGGAAAGAAATGAAAAAAGCAGGTATTCAGGTAAGATCCTCTCGTCCTTTTAAATGGACGGCCCCTTTCCATTACGTGCACAGAGATCATCGCAAGCTTATTGTGATAGATGCTGAGAAGGCATTTACAGGAGGGTTAAACATTGCGAATGCATACAGCGGTTTCCATTTTAAACACAAAGGATGGGTCTGGCGTGACACGGGTATATTCCTTGAGGGTCCTATAGTAAATGCCCTTTTTAAGACTTTTAAAAAAAGCTGGTATACCTGGGGAGGAGAAAAGATTGAGTTTCAAGGAAAATCTGAAGAAGCATCGAGAGGTATTCCAGCAATGCCTATCTTTGTAGATTCTAGTAGAGGCAGAAGAAGGATGAGAAGACTTATCTACTACAGCATTAACCATGCAAAAAAATGCATTTCTCTGACAACAGCGTACTTCACACCGAGCAGAAGAATGGTTGAAACTCTTGAAGAAGCTGAAAGACGCGGTGTGAGGGTAAGATTACTTGTTCCTGGTAAAAGTGATGTTCCTGCTGCATCATATGCAGGAAGGGCATTCTTTTCGAAACTCTTGAATGCGGGTGTAGAAATATACACCTATAGAGGAGAAGACATACTTCATGCAAAGACGTTCATATTTGATGAATGCTGGAGTATTATCGGGTCTACCAACCTCGATTTTCAATCCCTCAGATATAATGATGAGGGAAATGTCGGGATCCTTGATACCGGATTTGCCTCACAGCTAACGGAGATATTTGAAGAGGATCTGGGGCATTCTCTCAAGGTAGATAGAGAGCAGTGGTTAAAACGACCTCTTTCAGAAAAAATAAAAGAACACTTTTTCTCATTATTCAGGAGAAGGCTCTAAAGCTCTTTTGTATTTCCTTCGCACCACTCCCTTGCATTCTGGAACATCCTGAGCCAGGGAGAAGCCTCAAGGTTTTTTCTCCATTCCTCTGGCATATAAGGCCACTGCCATTTGAGAAATGTCCTCTCGGGGTGGGGCATCATAGCAAGGTGTCTGCCATCAGGTGAACAGAGGGCTGTTATTCCAAAGGGAGATCCATTCGGATTCAATGGATACGTCTCGGTGAATTCTCCGTTATCATCGATGAACCTTATAGGCGCCAAATCGCTTTTGAGCATTTCTTGCATTATTTCCTTTCCAGGGAAATAGAGTCTCCCCTCGCCATGGGCAATCCAGACACCAAGGGAAGAGCCCTCCATGCCTTTTAGCATGATAGCTGGGCTTTGCAGGATGCGTACAGTCGAGAATCTTGATTCAAATCTTCCTGAGCGATTACGAATGAATCTTGGTTGAAGCCGATCAGGAATCCCCTTCCATGGAATCCAGCCAAGGAGGGCCATGAGCTGGCAACCGTTACAGACACCGAGACTGAAGGTATCAG
>JAZDLE010000055.1:0-12294 GCA_043802315.1 Nitrospirota bacterium | reverse complement strand
CTCATAATAAAAAAGACCTTTCCCACGAAATATTGAATCGTGGTAAAGGTCTCGCTTGTTAGTTCTCCTAACGAGTAGTACCGGCCTACCTTTGGTAGACGTGCTGACGATAGCCACTCATTCAGCTACTCCCCTTTACTTGCCTGGTAAGTTATCTGAAATAAGAAATTATGTCAAGTGCAGAAATATTTTTCCCTATTTCTAACTAATCAAGGATGACTGCCCAGAACCTCAACGAGCTTCTCTCTAAACATCTTTGGGTGGGTCCCTTCCCAGTAAATCTTACCGCAGTCACTGCATCTGAGAAAAATATGGAAATGAAGGAAAACAAAATCAGGGACAGAGTCCTTTATCTCATTCTTATCGTAAAGCCTTGAAAGCTGTCCATTACAGGTAACGCATCTGCCGAGAGGATGAAACTCTTTTAGTTTCAGTGCCTGGATAACCTCAAGGAGCTGTTCAAAGGAATCATTTGATCTTATAAGAAGATAATCCGTGATCCCCTTTATCTTTACAAGGCGTGTGTCTCTCGTTAAGATGAGCCTTCCCTGTTGTTTGGCAATCCTGATAAGTCTGGTGTCACTTATGTTGGGATAATATAAGGTATCAAACCCTAATAGTCTCAGCCATCGTGCAAGCCTCCCAAGCATAACATCAGCGATGAAGAGGTAATTTCGTGAGGTGTCAGACAGCGGGAGATTTTCTGCCACCTCACACCTCACACGAGTTTATTTTTCAACCTGAGGTTCAGCAGGAATAAATGGTAGGATCTCCCTCTTTACGAAAGTATTTTTGTACTTTGTCATTCCTGTGCCAGCTGGTATTATCCTCCCCATGATCACATTCTCTTTGAGTCCTCTGAGTTCATCAACCGCACCATTAATAGCTCCCTCTGTAAGGACCCTTGTTGTCTCCTGGAATGAGGCAGCGGATATAAAACTGTCTGTCGACAGAGATGCCTTTGTAATACCAAGGAGGAGAGGTTTCCCCTGTGCGGGCCTGCCACCTTGCGCCTTCACCTTCGCATTCTCCTCCTGGAAGGGTAATCTGTCCACCTGTTCGCCGGTGAGGAACATCGTATCACCTGGGTCTTCAATCCTTACCTTTTTCATCATCTGCCTGACAATAATTTCTATATGCTTGTCATTAATCGTAACACCTTGGAGTCTGTAAACCTTCTGAACTTCATCAACGAGATAACTCTGAAGCTCCTTAGGCCCAAGGATGTCAAGGATATTGTGAGGATTGACTGCACCGTCCATGAGTGGTTCTCCAGCTCTTACCCAGTCACCTTCATGAACACTGACGTGCTTACCCTTCGGGATAAGATACTCTCTCACATCATCTCCTCCCTTTACAACAACAACGCGCATTCCTTTCTGTGCTCCTCTGAACTCTACCATGCCACCTATCTCTGCGACGATTGCCTGCTCCTTCGGGCGCCTTGCCTCGAAAAGTTCAGCAACTCTTGGCAGTCCTCCCGTTATATCCTTTGTCTTTGTTGTCTCCCTCGGAATCTTTGCGAGTATGTCTCCCGGAAATACGGGATCGTTCTTTTCAACAAGGATATGTGCACCTGATGGCAGGAGATACCGCGCGAGATTGTTTGTTCCTGGAATCTTTGTTGTCCTTCCTTGCTCATCTTTGATCGAAATCCTTGGCCTCATACTCGCAGGATAGTCTATTATCACCTTGTGAGAAAGGCCTGTTGTCTCATCAACCTCTTCCTTTACCGTCATACCCTCAACAATGTCGCCGATGGCTACCTTTCCGCCGATCTCTGTGAGTATTGGCGTAGAATAAGGATCCCACTCAACGAGTCTCTGTCCTAATGCAACCTTCTGCCCATCCTCAACGAGGAGCTTAGCACCATAGACAACGGAGTATTTCTCTTTTTCCCTGCCCTTCGAATCTACAACAGCAATACTCCCATTCCTGTTCATAACAACAGCGAGGCCTTCCCTGTTTTTTACCGTAATAATATTTATGAACTTTATCATCCCAGGGTTTTTACTCTCAAGAACAGTTCGCTCCACGACCCTCGCAGCCGCGCCTCCAATATGGAAGGTTCTCATCGTAAGCTGTGTGCCTGGTTCACCAATAGACTGAGCTGCAATGATACCAACTGCTTCACCTATTTCTACTGTTTCGCCCCTTCCAAGATCCCTACCGTAACACTTGGCACATACACCATGCTTTGAGTGACAGGTGAGCACAGATTTTATCTTAACCCTGTCTATTCCTGCGTCAATAACCCTCTGTGTTAATTCGTCATCTATTTCCTGATTCCTCTTCACGATCAATTCTCTGGTTACGGGGTCTTTGATATCCTCAGCAGTTATCCTGCCAAAAATTCTCTCTTCCAGAGGCTGTATGATCTCTCCTCCTTCTACAAGGGATACAACGATAATGCCGTCAGTCGTCCCACAGTCATCCTCTGTAACAATAATATCCTGTGCAACATCAACGAGCCTCCTCGTGAGATAACCCGAGTTTGCAGTTTTAAGCGCTGTATCAGCAAGCCCCTTTCGTGCACCGTGCGTGGAAATAAAGTACTGCAGCGGGGTTAACCCCTCTCTGAAATTTGCTGTTATTGGTGTTTCTATGATCTCACCAGAGGGTTTTGCCATAAGGCCCCTCATGCCCGCAAGCTGCCGTATCTGGGCAGTGCTCCCTCTTGCGCCTGAATCGGCCATCATAAAGATGCTGTTAAACAACCTCCTTTCTTGGAGTTCCTCTTCAGAAAAGGGTCTGTCATCCTCAGCGCCGAGTTCCTTCATCATCTCATCTGCAATCTTCTCAGTCACATTTGCCCATATATCAACCACTTTGTTGTAGCGCTCACCATGGGTTATAAGGCCATCGGCATACTGTTTCTGGACCTCGATAACCTCCTGTTCCGCTGTCCGTATCAGCCCTGCTTTTTTTGATGGTATGTGCATGTCATCCATACAGATGGATATGCCCGATTTTGTTGCATACCGGAAGCCGATCTTTTCCAGATTATCAAGGAAGACGACGGTTTCCCTCTTGCCAGCCTTTTTATATGCGTATTCTATGAGTTTACCGATCTCTTTCTTTGTGATATCTCTATTTATCATTGAGAAGGGAATTCCTTTTGGCAGTATTTCGCTGAAGAGAATTCTCCCCGTTGTCGTCTCAATAAACTCACCATTCATCCTTACTTTAATCTTCGCATGTTCATCCAGAACCCCTGCATCATAAGCAACTCTGACATCTTCAGGGTCGGCAAATACCCTTCCCTCCCCAGCAGCACCCTTTCTTTCCTTCGTGAGAAAATAAATCCCGAGGACCATATCCTGCGTTGGAACGACAATAGGCTTCCCGTTCGCTGGAGAAAGAATATTGTTAACAGCCATCATAAGGACTCTTGCCTCTATCTGAGCCTCTATTGAAAGGGGGACATGAACAGCCATCTGGTCTCCATCAAAATCTGCATTGAATGCAGTACAAACCAGGGGATGCAGTTTTATAGCTTTTCCTTCGACGAGAACAGGGTCAAATGCCTGGATACCAAGCCTGTGGAGAGTCGGTGCGCGGTTAAGGAGCACAGGATGTTCCCTAATCACCTCCTCGAGGGCATCCCAGACCTCAGGCTGCTCTTTCTCTACAAGCTTCTTTGCCGCCTTTATTGTCGTTGCATACCCATTTTCTTCAAGCTTGTGGAAAATAAATGGTTTAAAGAGTTCCAAGGCCATCCTTTTTGGAAGTCCACACTGGTGAAGTTTGAGATCGGGACCTACGACAACAACAGACCTGCCTGAATAATCAACACGTTTTCCTAAGAGATTCTGCCTGAATCGCCCCTGCTTGCCTTTTATCATATCGCTGAGAGACTTGAGAAGCCTTTTTGTGGTAGTCTTTAGAATCTTGCTTCTCCTGCCGTTATCAAAGAGTGCATCAACAGCTTCCTGGAGCATCCTCTTCTCATTCTTGATGATTACGCTCGGTGCCTTCAGTTCCATCAGCCTCTTAAGCCTGTTATTCCTGTTGATAACCCTCCTATAGAGATCATTCAGGTCAGAAGTAGCAAAACGTCCACCCTCCAACGGCACAAGAGGTCGCAGATCAGGAGGTAAAACGGGTACTACATCCATGATCATCCATTCTGGTTTATTACCAGATTTCCTGAAGGCCTCAACAACTCTCAGCCTCTTTGTATGTTTCTTCTTTACAGCGAGGGATGACGCCTCTTTTAACTTTACCTTAAGCTCTGCAGCAAGCACCTCGATATCGACCTTCCGGAGGAGCTCCCTAATTGCCTCTGCACCCATCCCTGCCTTGAATCGTGAACCATAATCCGAGGTTTTCTTCTTATATGCATCTTCATTGAGAAGTTCCTTCTCTTTGAGCGATGTGTCTCCGGGGTCTGTTACGACATAGTTTTCGAAGTAGAGTACCTTCTCAAGATGCCGCATCGTCATATCGAGCAACGTCCCTATTCTGCTTGGTACACCCTTCAGGAACCATATATGAGCTACGGGACTGGCAAGTTCGATATGTCCTAATCGTTCACGCCTTACCTTAGACTGAACAACCTCGACTCCACATTTATCACATACTATCCCCCTGTGCTTCATACGCCTGTATTTACCACATATACATTCCCAATCTTTTACAGGACCAAAGATCTTTGCACAGAAAAGACCGTCTCTTTCGGGTTTGAAGGTGCGGTAATTGATCGTCTCAGGCTTTTTAACCTCCCCGTACGACCATTCTCTTATCTTTTCCGGTGATGCAAGTCTAATCCGTATGGCCTCAAAGTCCAATGGATTCTTTGGTTTCTGAAAGATTGAATAGATATCCTCTGCCAAACTACTCCCCCTTCTCTTTTTTCTCCAAGAGCTCTACATCTAGTCCGAGACTCTGGAGTTCTTTTATTAATACATGGAAAGATTCCGGGATTCCTGGTTCAAGAATTGCATCTCCTTTTACAATTTCCTCATACATATGTGCCCTGCCAGTAACATCATCGCTTTTAACAGTAAGAAACTCCTGGAGTATATAAGCTGCTCCATACGCCTCAAGCGCCCATACTTCCATTTCACCCAGTCTTTGACCACCAAATTGCGCTTTTCCTCCGAGAGGCTGCTGTGTAACAAGCGAATAAGGCCCAATGGAACGGGCATGCATCTTGTCATCCACAAGGTGATGGAGCTTCATCATATACATATGTCCGACAGTCACAGGTCTATTAAAGGGCTCACCGGTGCATCCGTCATAAAGTGTTATCTGTCCTGACTTCGGAAGACTTGCCTTCCCAAGGAGATCCTTTATCTCCGACTCTTTTGCACCCTCAAACACAGGAGTCGCAACATAAATTCCCAAGGCCTTTGCTGCCCAGCCAAGATGCGTTTCGAGTATCTGACCGACATTCATTCTTGACGGGACACCAAGGGGGTTGAGAACGATATCAACATGAGTGCCATCCGGAAGATATGGCATATCTTCCTCTGGGAGTACCATTGCAACTACTCCCTTGTTGCCATGGCGGCCTGCCATTTTGTCACCTACCTGGACTTTCCGCTTCATCGCAACATATGCTTTTACTACCTTATTCACTCCGTGAGGGAGTTCATCACCAATCTTTACCCTGTCAATCCTTTCATCGTACCTCGACTCAAGATAGCGTATATAATGGTTCGACTCATTATGGATAGACTCCACCTTCTCACGAATGGCACTGTTTTCTATCTTGATACGTATGAGATGCTCATCTTTTATTCTATTGAGATGTTCTCCCTTCAATTTCCCCCCCTCTGGGCATATAACCTCTTTGGTCTTAGAGTCTTTCACATCCTCGATGACCTTCTGCCCGGGGAGGAGTTCCCTCAACTTTCTGAACTTCTCCTCCTTTATAATCCTCACTTCCTCTTCGAAGTCTCGCTGAAGTCTCTGTATATCCTCCGCTTCTATGCTTTTTGCCCTTTCATCCTTCTCTGTCCCTTTCCTTGAAAAGACCCGTACATCAACAACCGTCCCCTCTATTCCAGGTGGAACATAAAGACAGCTCTCCTTTACCTCTTCTGCCTTTTCTCCGAATATTGCCCTCAGGAGTTTTTCCTCTGGCGTGAACTGCGTTTCTCCCTTTGGGGTAACTTTACCCACAAGAATATCCCCTGGCTTTACTTCTGCACCTATCCTTATGATCCCGCTTCCGTCGAGGTCATTGAGTGATTCTTCTCCAACATTAGGGATATCCCGTGTGATCTCTTCCGGCCCAAGCTTTGTCTCTCTGGACTCGATTTCGAACTCCTCTATATGCACTGATGTAAAAACATCGTCCTTTACAAACCTCTCACTGATGAGAATTGCATCCTCAAAATTGTATCCACCCCACGGCATAAAAGCCACAAGGACATTCTTGCCAAGGGCAAGCTCCCCAAGCTCGGTAGAAGGACCTTCAGCAAGGACATCGTCTTGTTCTACAATATCACCAACCCTTACTATTGGTCTCTGGTTAATGCACGTGGCCTGGTTAGACCTATGAAACTTTATAAGGTTGTATATATCGACACTTCTTCCATCATCTGAAACCCTGACGACAACCCTTGATGCATCGACACTCTCAACAACACCAGCCCTTTTTGCAAGGACAAGGGCCCCTGAATCCCTTGCTGCTACATTTTCCATGCCCGTACCTACTATCGGGGCTTCTGGTTGTAAAAGCGGGACAGCCTGCCTTTGCATATTCGAACCCATCAATGCCCTGTTTGCATCGTCATTTTCAAGGAAGGGTATGAGAGAAGCAGAAACGCCAACAATCTGCTTTGGAGAAACATCCATGTATTCAACTTCCTGGGGTGATACCATCCTGAAGTCCCCGCCAACCCTCACGGAAACAGTCTCTCCAAGAAGATTGCCATGTTTATCAATGGGGGATGTCGCCTCAGCAATGATATATTTTTCACCATCTATCGCTGAGAGGTATTCAACATTTTTTGTAACTTTGCCATTCACGACCTTCCTGTAAGGAACTTCTATGAAGCCGAAATCATTTACCCTCGCATATGATGCAAGAGAGGTTATGAGTCCAATATTCGGTCCCTCTGGCGTCTCTATCGGACAAATCCTCCCGTAGTGTGTTGGGTGTACATCCCTTACTTCAAATCCTGCCCTCTCACGGGTAAGACCACCAGGACCGAGGGCAGAAAGCCTCCTCTTATGGGTAATCCCAGAGAGAGGATTTGTCTGGTCCATAAACTGGCTGAGCTGGCTTGAACCAAAAAACTCCTTGACCGCAGCAACGACGGGTTTCGCATTTATGAGATCGTGCGGCATTGCTGTCTCGAGGTCTGTAAGGGTCATCTTTTCCTTTATTGCTCGCTCCATTCTCACGAGTCCAATCCTGAACTGGTTTTCAAGAAGCTCACCAACACCTCTTACTCTTCTGTTTCCGAGATGGTCTATGTCATCAACCTCGCCCTTTCCTGTTCTGAGGCCAAAAAGATATCGAACAATCTCAATAATATCTTTATCTGTGAGTACCCTATTGTCAAGCTGCACATTAAGACCGAGTCGTTTATTCAATTTCAAGCGTCCGACCGGTGCAAGGTCATATCGTTTTGAGTCAAAAAACAATCCATTAAACAGTGCTTTTGCAGCATTTAAGGTTGGAGGTTCGCCAGGCCTCAATTTTTTGTATATCTCAACAAGTGCCTCATCCTTAGTACTGACACCATCTGTCAAAAGGGTATCTCTGAGAGAAGGCAAATAGTTGACATTGTCTATAAAAAGAAGACTGATGGTATCAATCTTGAGAGAGAGAATCCTGTTGAGAGCATTTTCTGTAATAACCTCTTTGCCCTCGAGTATCACCTCTCCCGTTGATGGATCGATAATATCCTTCAGAGTAACCCTATCAAGAATCTCTTCCCTTGAGATGGGTATATCCTTGATCCCATAGGCATCCATCTTTTTAATAGCACCTCTTGTAATCTTGCTTCCTTCCTTAACGATCGATTCTTTTGAATGAAGGTCAACAATATTACAAGAAGACTTGATCCCTATGAGAACTTCACTGACAGGGCGCGTAAATTTATTAGGATCTATCTTGATTATCTCTACGGGGTAGAAAATTTTTAGGAGATCTTCATTTGTATAGCCGAGAGCCTTCAAGACTATTGTTGCGGGAAGCTTTTTCCGCCTATCAATCCTCACATACAAGATATCCTTCGCATCAAACTCAAAATCGAGCCACGAACCTCTTGAGGGTATCACCCTTGCAGAATAGAGAAGCCTTCCGCTGGAATGAGTCTTGCCCTTGTCATAACTGAAGAATACTCCTGGGGAACGGTGTAGCTGACTGACAACGACACGTTCTGTTCCATTGACAATAAACGTTCCCGTGTCAGTCATTAAAGGCGTCTCACCAATATAGACGTCCTCCTCTCTCGATTCCCTTAACCTCTTTTCTCCCTTTTGCTCAACTTCCCAAAAATTGAGTTTCACCTTAATCTTCAGCGCTGCTGCATGGGTAATCCCTTTCTGGAGACAGTCACGGACACTGAACTTAGGTTCGCTTACGACATAACCTAAAAATTCTATCGAGGCTGTCTCATTGTAATCCATTATCGGAAATACGCTGAGAAATGCAGCCTGAAGCCCCATCTCCTCCCTTTTGTCCATTGGAACATCCCTCTGCAAAAACTTCTCATAGGACCTCTCCTGTATCTCTACAAGGTTAGGGACTTCCAAGAAGAGAGGGACCTTTCCAAAGCGTAATCTTTCCCTTAAAACTCTTGCCATGTTTCTCCTTTTTTCTTTATTGGGTTTTGGGGGATCAGGTTAGATAAAATATTCAATCTTAATAGGTTTATTTTTATTTTACCAAAAAGTTGCAAAGTTTTCTCACGCGTGCTCTTTCCCTGAGAACTCTTGCTCTTCTACCCCCTATTTAATCTCTACTGTTGCACCTTGTTCTTCGAGCTTTGCCTTTATTGAGTCAGCTTCCTCTTTTGCAACACCTGTTTTTACAGGCTTTGGTGCTCCATCAACGAGGTCCTTCGCCTCTTTGAGCCCGAGCGCCGTAAGTTCCCTTACAACCTTGATAACCTGTATTTTCTTCTCACCAACAGCAGATAGGATGACATCAAAACTTGTCTTTTCCTCTACCTCAGGCACAGCTGCTCCAGCAGTCGCTCCTGGCGCAACAGCCACAGCAAATGGCGCTGCAGCCGTTACACCATATCTCTCTTCAAACTCTTTTATAAACTTCGACATCTCGAGAACGGTCATGTTGTCGATAAACTCAAAAACCTGTTCTTTTGTAATAGCCATTCTTACAATCCTCCTTTATTTATTTAGTGAATAGTTGTTAGTGAATAGTATTATGTAATAACTGTTCACTGTTCACTATTCACTAACTGCTTTTCTTATTTTTTAATGCTTCCATTGCATAAGCAAAACTATTTATAGTCGCACTGAGGGCAGTGGCAAATTTACCGATTGATGCCTGGAAAGAACCCGCGGTCATGGACAACAATACCTTCCTCGATGGTAGCACAGCAACAGTCTTTATATCATCAAACAGGCAGAACTTTCCTTCGATAATACCACTGCTGACTTTAAGCTTCCCGTTCTTCTTTGAATACTCGAGTACCCTCTTTGCTGTCACTACGGGGTCATCATAACTAATAACTACCCCGATAGGACCTTTGAAGGAGTCCTGTGCAACTGAAACGGGTGTGCCCCGAGACGCAATTATAGCCAGGGTATTTTTAACTACCCTATACTTGATGTCCTCTTGCCTCAAAAGACTCCTAAACTCCGAGAGTTCAGCAACAGTCAATCCCCTATAATCGGTAAAGATTAATGCCCTTGCTTTATTAAACTCGTCGTTCAGCTTTGTTATGACTTGTTCTTTCTTCTCCTTTTTCAGGTTATACCCCCTTTCCCAGAGATGCTATGTCAATCCTTACCCCTGGTCCCATCGTTGATGAGATAGATATCTTCTTCAGATACTTGCCCTTGCTTGTTGTAGGTTTGACCTTTACTATTGAATCAACTACCGCCTTAGCATTATCGAGAAGCTTCTGAGCATCAAAAGAGACTTTCCCTATGGGTACATGTACAATCCCCGCTTTTTCGGCCTTATATTCTACCTTTCCTGCTTTTAGCTCCTTTACGGCCCTCGATATATCAAAGGTCACCGTGCCAAGTTTAGGGTTTGGCATAAGCCCTCTTGGACCGAGTATCTTACCTAATTTCCCCACAAGGCCCATCATGTCAGGGGTTGCAACAGCCTTGTCAAAGTCAAGCCATCCCTTGCTTATCTTCTCTACAAGGTCTTCTGCACCAACAATGTCCGCACCTGCATCTGTAGCCTCTTTTTCTTTCTCTCCTTTTGCAAAAACCAAGACCCTCACCTTCTTGCCTATCCCATGGGGAAGGACAACAGATCCCCTGACCATCTGGTCTGATTTCTTCGGATCGATACCAAGATTGAGAGCTAAGTCAATGAGCTCATCAAACTTAGTATAGGAAGATTCCTTGACTATTCGTATTGCCTCTTCAAGAGAATATTCCTTGCTTCTCTCTATTTTCTCAAGCGCTGTTTTTATTTTCCTTCCCATTTTTCACCTTTAATTTATTATTTCTATGCCCATGCTCCTCGCGGTCCCGCTTATTATCTTTACCGCCTCATCAAGAGAGTAGGCATTCAGGTCTGGGAGTTTCCTTTGTGCTATCTCCCTGACCTGGGCTGATGTAACCTTTCCAACCTTATCTTTATTCGGTGTACTCGAACCTTTTATTATACCCGCTGCTTTTTTCAGGAGGTCTGAAGCAGGAGGCGTTTTGGTTATAAATGTAAATGATCGATCGGAATAAACCGTTAACACCACAGGTATTATGGTATTTCCCAGTGTCTGGGTCTGTAAATTGAAGGCTTTGCAGAACTCCATAATGTTAATCCCATGCGGACCAAGGGCTGGTCCAACAGGTGGTGCGGGATTCGCCTTACCCGCAGGTATCTGAAGTCTGACCTGAGCAGCCACTTCCTTTTTTTTAGCCATCTAACCCTCCTTATGGGTCGTAGACCTTACGCCTTTTCTACCTGGGAAAAATTGAGTTCTACAGGTGTCTGTCTGCCGAAAATGCTGACCAAAACGTTAAGCCTACCATGATCTATATCAAGATCTTCTACATAGCCAACAAAATTAGTGAAAGGGCCGTCAATGATTCTGACCTGTTCTCCCTTCTGGAACTTCGTCTTAACTTGAGGCATAGGACCCTTTTCGATCTGCT
Source organism: Nitrospirota bacterium (assembly GCA_043802315.1). GTDB lineage: Bacteria > Nitrospirota > Thermodesulfovibrionia > Thermodesulfovibrionales > SM23-35 > DASPRG01. The sequence continues at coordinate 1,026 of JAZDLE010000055.1, read as the reverse complement.
GTAAAATAACTGAAATCTCTTCCTCAGAAAGGGCAACAGGTTTTGTTCCGCCCACAAATCCTGTTACTCGCGGTGTGTTCCTGACGAGGTGCCACGTCTCATCATCCATTTCCATCTCTACGAGAATATAACCGGGATAAAATTTCTTGTCAGTCTCCCTCTTTTTCCCACCTTTGAGCTCTATAATCTTCTCTGTAGGTATGAGAATCCTTGATATTTTATCCTTCAAACCTCCCTTATCTCTCCTCTCTTCTATCGTAAGCTTCACTTTCTGCTCATAGCCGGAATACGTGTGAACGACATACCAGTTCTTTCCCATTGATTCACCTTAGTGCTATCCCGACCAGTTTTGAAAGGCCGAGATCGACAATACCCAAGAATATCGAAATAACCAAAGCGGTGATTATTACAACCCATGTTGAACCTATAAGTTCATCCCTTCCGGGGAAAACCACTTTCTTTATCTCGATCTTTACTTCTCTGAAAAATTCCTTAACTTTATTTAACATCTTCTCCTAACAGCCAACAGTTTTGGATTTTTTATAATAATTTTTAATTTTAACTTATACCTTTTAACTTTTAAACTGGCAGGCCAGGAGGGATTTGAACCCCCAACCCTCGGATTTGGAGTCCGATGCTCTAGCCGTTAGAGCTACTGGCCTATGCCTTTACTTCTTTATGTGCTGTATGCCTCCTGCAATGTCTACAGTATTTCTTCAACTGAAGTTTATCTGGTGTATTCTTTTTATTTTTCATACTTGAATAATTTTTATTTTTGCACTCTGTGCATTGAAAAAGAATTATATCACGCATTACCTGATTTTCCTCTTTTCGCAGAAATCTGTGCTAATCTGTTAATAATATCTGGTTTATCTGTGTTTTTTTCATTCCAGTATTCCTGTAACAACACCTGCACCGACAGTCCTTCCACCCTCTCTGATGGCAAACCGTAACTCCTTCTCCATCGCTATCGGTACAATAAGCTCTACCACGAGATTTATGTTGTCCCCAGGCATCACCATCTCT
>JAZDLE010000054.1:0-2619 GCA_043802315.1 Nitrospirota bacterium | reverse complement strand
AAGAGTCCAAGCCATTTGTTCCTGCCAAGATTTTCTGTTATGCAGATCCAGAGATAAATGCCAATAACAATATTCACGATCGGGACGAGTAAGAGAAGAACCCACCACCATGGCTTGCCAGCCGAAGCGACAATGGTCCATATCTGAATAATGGGGATCCATGCTATCCAGGGAGCAGGCACATCGAGCTTCTTTGCGATAAGGAACATACATAAACAGAAATATATATACAGAGCAATCTCTAAGACAATAAAAAACATTCCAAAACCTGTCAGCAGCCCCATGGGTACTCCCAGAGGAAAACCGGGCATACCTTTTTTCTGCCCTGGCAATGGATGGAATCCTGCAGGCGGCTGCATCATTCCATGCGGCCCGACCTCCTGTGGTTCTGGTGATGGTAATTTCTCTTCGGAAGGAACAACAGGTTCCTGGGTTTTATGTGGTTGGATTTCCTTTGAGGATTTCTTTTCAGGAGTGGATTCCTGTTTTGCTTCAGGGTGCTTTCCTTTACTCTTCTGAGGTATTTGTTTTGTAGGAACTTGCTCTTGCGAAGGCTCTGTAAGCTCTTTCATTCTCTCGTGTGGATATGGTTGAGTCAGTCCAATCTCTTTCGGAGAAAACATGGGATCAATGAGATATGCCATCTCAAAATATTTATTTGCCTCATCAAATTTCCTGAGTTTATATAATGCATACCCTATGCGATAATATGCAGAAGGGTCTGGTTTCTTTTTTACGTAATCTTTTAAAAGCGTGACTGCTTCTTTGTATTTCCCGCTATTGTAATAGGTAAGAGCTTTATCATATTCAGTATCTGTTTCAGTATCTGTTCCTGCGAGAATTATGCCCGATATTACAAACAATGCAAAGATTACAGCGATAATAAAAGCAATCTTTTTCATAATTGCCTCCATTTTAATAGGGTTCTTCTCAGTTTTATGGTTCTATCACTTTTTTTTTGATAAGACCTCACTTCTCTTTTCCTTATACAATATACAATAATTGGACACATCTAGTATTCATTACTGTGATACCAGTCACCATTATATCAAATTATTTGTTTATTTCATACTCCATAAATTGCATGCTATTATTATTTTTTTAACGTTTTTTGCATCAAAAAATTCATTACTTTAGCCTTCCCTTTGGTCTTTTGAGGGCCTTTCATTATATAATTGTTTATGCTCGGAAGAATTAAAGATAAGGTATTGGCTGGCGAAAGAGTATCCAGGGGTGAGGCACTCGAATTATTTGAGACGGACGATATCTTTTCCCTTGGAAATCTTGCCTCACATGTAGCTGAGAAGAAGAATGGCAGAAACGTGTTCTATATCAGGAACAGGCATATCAACCCAACAAATATCTGTATTAACCGTTGCAGATTCTGTGCCTTTAGCCGTTCAAAAGGGGAAGAAGGCACATACGAATTAACAATTGATGAAATCATCCAGAAAATTCAACCCTATTACTCAGATCCCCCCTCACCACTTTTTAGTAAAGATAATCCCCCATCGCCCTCCATTAGTAAAGATAATCCTTCACCCCCCTTTAATTCCCCCCTTAGTAAGGGGGGATACAGAGGGGTCAAAGGGGGGCAAGGGGGGATTAGGGAGGTTCATATTGTTGGAGGGCTCCATCCTGACTGGCCATTCCAATACTACCTGAATATGCTTTCAGCGATAAAGAAGAATTTCTCCGAGCTCTCTATTAAGGCCTTTACTGCTGTTGAGATCGATTATATGTCAAGGATAAGTGAACTTAGTCTTGAAGAGATACTCCTTGCCCTCCAGAAACATGGCCTCGATGTAATGCCAGGAGGTGGTGCTGAGATATTTGACAGTAAGGTAAGGAGTAGACTATGCCCAGAGAAGATTTCAGGGGAGAGATGGATCGAGGTTATGGAGACAGCACATGGATTAGGGATTAAGACGAATGCAACGATGCTTTACGGACATATTGAAAACTATGAGCACTGTGTTAACCACTTACTTGTTTTGAGAGATCTTCAGGATAGGACAGGTGGCTTCCAGGCATTTATCCCTCTCTCCTATCATCCGAAAGGCAATGAAATAGGCGGCTCTTTTTCATCAGGCATAGACGACCTGAAGACTATGGCTGTTAGCAGAATAGTTCTCGATAATTTTGATCATATCACCGCTTACTGGATCATGCTCGGGGAAAAGATCTCCCAGCTTTCGCTCCTTTTTGGTGCAGACGACCTCAGCGGAACAGTTGTTGAGGAGAAAATTACCCACTCCGCAGGTGCTCTGTCAGCCGAGTCAATGACACCGGAGGAACTTACACACCTGATAAAGATGGCAGGGAAAGTTCCTGTTGAAAGGGATTGTTTCTACAGGCAGGTCGGAAGTGGAAAAAACTAACCGTCTTACGAAAGAAGAAGGTTTGAGGCTGCTTAAGAAGGCTGATCTGCTTGACCTCGGCCGGATGGCTGGTGGAATAAGCAAAAGCTTACATCCTGAAGGCATCGTCACTTTTATCATAGATAGGAATATTAACTACACAAATATCTGCATTAACAAATGCCGCTTCTGTGCCTTCTGGAGAGACGAGGGCGACCCCGAAGCATATCTCTTAGAGAAAGATGAACTCTTCAGAAAG
>JAZDLE010000053.1:0-3494 GCA_043802315.1 Nitrospirota bacterium | reverse complement strand
TTGTCCGAAGAAGCCCTGAAGGAAAATCTCTCATCGGAAGATATCTTTCCTTCAGCCGCCAGTGTCGAGATGCCCTGCTTGATTATGACCTTTTTGAAAAAGAGCTCCTTGTGGAGATAAGAAAAGGCTATAGATGCAGAGTTAAGGGGAATCTTATACAGCGTTGCTTTTATGATATGAGCGTTACCGGAAATTTCAATGTCTTTACCCTTGCCTCCAATCTTGAAATCTGCATCTGTCTTTCCTGTTGCAGGGATGTCCTTAGAGAATATGTACATAATTCCTCTTAGGTCAGCATTCTTGACGGTAGCATTCATTTCAAATGTAGGCTTTGAAAAATCGAAAAGTTTTTTTGCCTCAGGAAATAATATCCTGCCTTTCGTCCGGTGTTCTTCTCCTGGTGGCGTGAGAAGGAGTTCTTGGACATTGAGGAGGTTTTTGTTATACGAGAACTGAGATGTAATATGGTGTGCCTTATAGTCCTCCACAAAGGCACTCGATATATCAGCTCTTCCGGATATCTCGGGATTATCAAACGTGCCTGTTATCCCCCCAGAAAAATTTCCCTGGCCTTTAAGCCCAGTGTAGTAAGGGAGAATCAGGTCAGAGATCTCTTTTGAATTGAGCCTGCATGTAAAGCCAAGATTTTTTTTCGCGATATCAATTGTGCCTTCCGCCTGGAGATCAGTGAGAAATGTTCTCACCTGCAGACCAGATAAAGATAGAATGTCACCTCGCAGGGAATAAGAACTTTTGATATTCTTTATCCTATCGAGAGTATTTTCAGCCGAAGGTTTATATTCTTTGCTCTTTGCTCTTTGCTCTCTGCTCTGTGCTTCATAGATAAACCAACCATCAGGGTTAAATCTACTCCCCGATGTCATGAGTTCCCCTTCTACCTTACCTGCTGGTATTTCAGGCTCCCAACCTATGAGCTTTAAAGCAGCCCTGCTATCAATCGAGTCAAATTTTATATTCAGCGTAAAGGGCTCAACATAAGGGAGGTTTATAGATGCCTCGGCTTGGGCATTCCCGTTATACAACTCAGCATCGCCATGGTCGAATCTCATGAGCCCATTCTGATAGGTCACATCGCATCTGAGTGAATCCATCTCAACGCCGAAGAGAGTGCCCTTTCGAAGTCTTGCCTTCGCCACTCCCGAGATGTCTGAAAGCTTCCCTTTTATTTCGCCCTGGAAATCAACAAGCCCCTCTATCTTCTCTTTTACCTTGAGTATTTCCATGAGTGTCTGAATATAAAAATCACCACTCAGTTTTAGATCTATGGAAATATCTTTCCACTGTCCAACGCTGAAGTTTGATGGCCCAAGGCCTTCAAGTTTTATTTCACCTTCTGCAGAGATCTTGCCTTCACCTCTCTGCTTAAGATTAAGGATGCGCTTTATGGAATTAACGAGAAGGGCTATCTCGGTCCTCAAAGTTCCCTTACCCTTGGAATAAAAACCTGATCCCTGTAACACAGAGCCATATGAACCAATGGTTAGTCTTTTTATCTCGATCTCATCTTTTCTTAAGACAAGCGAGCTCGTGATATCCCCTGTGAGTTCAGGCAATCCAGCTTTTCTGATAGCGAAATTTTTCACAGAGATATTGAGCCTCGGTTCTTTTCCGAGGATGAGCTCACCTCCAAGCCCTTTGGTGTCCAGAGAGGTCTCCAAATCCTCATCATAAAAAGATGCAGAACCTTCGTTTATCTCAACTACCTTAACCTTGACTTTAAATGGAAACCTTCCCTGTTTTTCGAGATATGCCTTAACATTTTTTATTACCTCGTCGAGGTGTCCTTTATCTGAGGATAGATTGGGCTCTTTTACGACGAGTCTGCGAATAGAAATGTGCTTTCTTAAGAGCCCTAAAGGCTCTATGTACCCTTTTACCCTCTTTGAGAAGAGTATCCTTTTGCCTTCTTCATCAAAAACCTTCAGGTCCTTAGCCTCTATGAAGAAGGGGAAGATATTGATATAGATCTTCTTTGCTATTACCTTCTGTTGGAGTGCAGCCTCTAATTCGGGGAGTATAAGCTTCTTGAGGGCATTTGATATGTGTGGTCCTCTCGAAACGAATATGACGAGGCCAATAACAATGGTAAAGAATAAAAGGTATAAAACTCTTACTCTCTTTTTACGTCTCTGTGGTTCTTCAATAGAATTCTTCATGATGGAATAATCAGTTCGTGTTTACATAAGTTAAATTTATTCTAATATTGTATATAAAATGAACCATCTTGGGTTAAGAATTTATCATCAATAGACTTATTATTGTCAATATATTGTTCCAGATACTTACAGAGGGAATATTATTATAATTTAAAAATGAAGGAAGGTAATAAGTTACTAAGGAGTTCATAAGTAAAACCACACCCCCTCTCCCTTCCCTCTCCCACCAGGGGAGAGGAACGTTATTCCTTCCCCTCCCTTGATGGGAGGGGACTGAGGGGAGGGTGTTAGAATGTGTACTTACTTATGAACTTCTTAGTAAATGAGCTTAATGAACAACCACAATTAAGTAAGGAAACGATTACCTTTCCTTTCTAACCGGTCAGTTTACCGAGGTCTTTATTTGTACCTATGAGCACTAAGATATCACCTTCTCCCATAATATCTGTTGGCGAAGGGTTAACATTCCATATGTCTTTTGTGGTTCCTGCTTCGATCACTTTTCTTTTTATAGCAATAAGGTTTGCACCATATTTGCTTCTGAGCTGGATTTCCTTTACTGATTTACCAGCAAACTCTTTTGGCGTGGGAAGTTCAATGATGTTGTGCTGGTTAGGATAACAGACAGAAAACCCAATGCAAGTATCTGTGGAGGTGAAAGTCTTTTCTCCATCGGGTCATTTTAAATAATTTCAATCAGATTAACAATGGCTAAGTGTTCTGACTACAAGGTTAGCTGGCTTGGAGATAGGAAACGTCTTGAGAACTTAAAGACATAGAGAAATCTGGCTCTGTCAAATTTGTTTGGTGGAGGTGAACGGGATCGAACCGATGACCTCCTGCTTGCAAAGCAGGCGCTCTCCCAACTGAGCTACACCCCCACAAGCGAAAATTTGTACAAGCAAATTTTCGAGTTAAAAGTTCAAAGTTAAAATATTATGTATGAAATATTTCTACTGCCTTTATCTAAACTCATTACTTTAAACTCTTAACTTTCATCACCAATTTTGCCAGAAGCAAAATTGGTTGGTGGGCCTAATTGGAGTCGAACCAATCACCTCACCCTTATCAGGGGTGCGCTCTAACCAACTGAGCTATAGGCCCACAATGAAAGTGTTTGGTTTGGTACTTTATATTCTAATAAAAATAAAAAGTGCGTAGCAAACCCTAAATGTATCTCCTTAGAAAGGAGGTGATCCAGCCGCAGGTTCCCCTACGGCTACCTTGTTACGACTTCACCCCAATCACCGGCCATACCTTAGATGGCTGCCTCCCTTGCGGGTTGGCTCACCAGTTTCGGGTACAACAGGCTTTCGT
>JAZDLE010000052.1:0-4771 GCA_043802315.1 Nitrospirota bacterium | reverse complement strand
CAAAACCGTCTTACTGATCATAGAGTTGGCCTTACACTTCATAAACTCGAACAGGTCCTCGAAGGGAACCTCGATGAGATCATCGATAGCCTGATTACCCACTACCAGGCAGAAACGCTGAAGGAACTGTAAAATAATCCTCAGATAATTCAGTCACCCTTGATGCTAACCACCCTCTGGCAGGAAAAGACCTCACCTTCGACATAGAAATAATGGAGGTTGCTTAGGGGAATTTTATGAATTCTTGGTAGGAGGGATGGAGATTGCTATCCCAGAGGTGGCCGAAAGGTTCTCTTCATCCTTTTCTTTCTCGCTTCTCTCTGTTTCCTCTTCTTTTTTTCTGAAGGTTTTTCATAAAAGCTTCTCTTTTTAATCTCTTTGAAAAGACCTTCTTTCTGGAGTTGTCTTTTTAGGGTTTTCAGTGCTCTTTCAATATCATTCCCATAAATTTTTATATCCAAAAAAGTTTATCTCCTTCCTCTTCCAGTCCCCCTGCCTCCGCCAAAGCCACCTCCAAAGCCACCTCTTTTCCCTTCAAACCCGTGTCTTTCTCTCGGCTGCTGGGGTTTTGCCTCTGCTACGGATAGCGTTCTGTCCATGAATGTTTTACCGTTAAGGGCTGCTATTGCCTTGTTTGCATCCTCTCCTGATGACATCTCAACAAAGCCAAACCCCTTGGGCCGTCCTGTTTGAACATCTGTGACTATTTTGACTGATTCAACCTCTCCAACTGTTGAGAAGAGCTCCTTGATGTCATCTTCGGTTGCCTTAAACGAAATGTTACCTACATAAATTTTTTTCTCCATATTCAATCCTCCTTTTTCATTTGATAAAAATAAAAGCCTCAGAGCTTTTAAAGTCTCTGAGGCTTGTTAACTTTAAAAAGCTTATTCAGTTTACCTTAATCTTATAAAATTGTAAATACCAGCCCCAAAATAGTATACGAGCTTTTCAATCTCTTATTTTATGATTTTCTACTCGCCTCCCTCTTTTCCCAGATTTGGCTTAACCCTAACAAAAAATTTTATGGCATACACCTGAGACTTTCTCAATCACGGATATATACCGCAATACTCTCCATTGCCTTTTCGACAGCTCCTGCATTCCTCATGTAAAGTCCTTTTGCCTTTGAGCCCATCTCTTTTGCCCTTTCAGGCGAAAGGAGAAGATCTCTTAACTTCATGTAAAGACCTTCTTCATTTACTTCAAGGGCTGCACCTTCGCTATAGAAATCCTTGATTAAGGGGAAATTTTCCATATGAGGCCCGCATAAGATCGGCCTACCCCAATATGCCGGTTCGAGGGGATTCTGACCCCCATATCCTTTAAAGCTCTTCCCAATAATCGCGATATCACTTATACCGTAAATCGCCGAGAGTTCTCCAACTGTATCAAGAAGAATGATAATTCCTTTGAGGATTTGGAGTTCGGAGTTCGGAGTTCGGAGTTCTGAGTCTCCCCCCCACCCCTGCCCTCCCCCTCGAGGGGGGAGGGTGAGGGAGGGGGTGCTGAACGCTGAACGCTTGACAAAAAACAAACTCTTGGATTTGAGCAAGCCTTCAACCTCTTTAAATCTCTCAGGATGTCTCGGAGCAATGATAAGATTAAGATCAGGAAAATCTTTTTTGAGCTCGCTGAAAACAGAAGTTATGAATTCCTCTTCCCCTTCATGTGTGCTGCCTGCTATGATGACAGACCCTTGAATCCTATCTGTCCACTGAGGAATCTCTGAAGGGGGTTTTGTATCGCATTTAAAGTTACCCAAAACCTTTATTCTCTTTTTGTCCACACCGAGTCTCCTTATTCTCTCTGCATCAAGCTCAGACTGCATACAGAAGAGGTCTACACAGGAAAGAACTCTCTTCATAAAAAAAGATATCTTTTTGTATCCTCTGAAGGAGTTCTCAGAAATCCTCCCATTGAGTAAAACCACAGGAATCCCGTTTTGTTTAAAGACCCTGAGGATATTTGGCCATAATTCTGTCTCGATAGTTATGAGAATTTCTGGCTTTACCCTTTTGAGGGCTGTCTTAAGAACAAAAGCGGTATCAAGGGGGAGATAAAAAACGGATGTGCCTTCAGGTGCTCCTTCTCTTGCTACTTTCTGTCCTGTGTCAGTAATCGTTGAAAGTACAATGCCTCTCGATGGATATCTCTCCTTGAGCCTTTTGAGCAAAGGTAATGCTGCCATAACTTCTCCTACAGATACGGCATGAATCCAGATAATCCCCTTATAACCCCCTTTAATTCCCCCCTTACTAAGGGGGGATACAGAGGGGTCAAAGGGGGGAAGGGGAGATGTGTGAGTAACAGGCGATAAGTCTAAAAAACCGAATTTTTCCCTGAGCCACCTTTTCCTCAGTTCCTTTGGTCTTTTCAGATAGTGGAAAGGTAGTAAAAAAAACAGAACAATACTATAAAGAAGACTATAGAGGAGATACATCTTTACAATAAAGGCACACTCGCATCTTGAACACTGAACTGGAGATCATAAAGTCTTTTATAAATGCCGCCTTTCCTGATAAGTTCTTCATGAGTACCTGACTCAACAATCCTTCCTTTGTCGAGGACAATAATCCTCGTTGCCCTTCTTACTGTGGATAGCCTATGAGCAATCACAAAAGTCGTCCGATTTTCCATGAGATTTTCAAGAGCCTTCTGTACCATGATCTCTGACTCAGTATCAAGAGATGAAGTCGCCTCATCAAGTATCAGGATAGGTGGGTTTTTAAGGATAGCACGGGCTATGGAAAGCCTTTGTCTCTGACCACCTGAGAGCCTCACACCCCTTTCGCCTATGACCGTCTCATATCCCTGAGAAAGTTTTAAAATAAACTCATGCGCATAGGCAGCCTCTGCAGCACTTATGATCTCATCATCTCTTGCATCAGGCCTTCCGAAGGCTATATTATTCTTCACCGTGTCATTGAAGAGAATAACATCCTGGCTAACAACACCTATCTGGTTTCTGAGAGACTTCAGTGTGGCCATTGATATATCAATACCATCTATAAAAATATCACCTTTCGAAGGATCGTGAAATCTCGGAAGGAGATCAACGAGTGTTGTCTTCCCTACCCCGCTTCTTCCTACGATAGCTGTTATCTCCCCTCTCCGGATGCTCAGATTGATATCCTTTAACACATCGTATCTGACACCGGGATAGGTAAAAGAGACATTTCTGAATTCTATATTTTCCCTTATGGGTGGGATAGGCACATCTCCATCCCTCTCTCTTTCCCTACTCTCTAACTCGGATATCCTCTCAAGGGATGCCCTTGCCTGTTGTATGGAATTGTTCACTAATGAAAGCCGTTTGACGGGGGTATAGACCATAAAAATGGCTGCCAGGAAGGAAAAGAATACGCCAGGGGTTATTGCACCTGTTATAACAAGTTTTCCTCCATACCAGAGGACAAAGGCAATCCCAACCCCTCCGATAATCTCCATCAGAAGGGAGGTAAACTCTATGAGTCTTGAGGACCTCATAATTTCTCTATAGAAATCCTGGTTTTTATTTTTGAACTTATTGATCGTATCATCCTCGCGGCAAAAAACTTTTATCATCTTGATACCACCGAAACTCTCCGTGAGGTATTCTGTTATTACCGAGATCTTCTGCTGTACTCTCTTACTGATTTTCTTTAATCTACTGCCAAGCCTCCCCGAACCATAAACAGCCGCTGGAAGCACTGTGACCGCCATAATGGCCAGATCCCATCTCCTGTAAAACGCAACAGCAAGGAGAACGACCACCGTTGCACTCTCAACAAAGAGGTCCTTAATCGAATGGCCGAGGAGATTCTGCAGGGCTCCTATGTCATTTGTTACTCGAGAGAGTATCGAACCTGTGGATTCCTTCTTATAATGCCCCACAGGGAGATACATCAGCTGCCCAAAGAGTCTATTTCTCATATCCCTGACAATCTTTGCTCCCACTGAGCGCATGAGATAGGACTGGAAAAAAGAGAAGGATCCCTTGGAAAAATACAGGAGCAGAACAGCCACGGGAAGAATGGCCAATAATCGGGCATCCTTCTCAAGAAAGATACCATCGAGGGCAGGCTTTACAAGCCATGCGAGCCCACCATTAATTCCTGAAACAACAAGACTCATCAAGCCGGAAAGGGCGATGGTACCCCAGTAAGGTTTAGTCAGTCCAAATATCTTCTTTATTGTTTCTGCAGTTCCCATCCTGCCATTTCACCTATTATCTCTGTAACCCTCTTTGAGGCCCTCAATCCCAAAAAAGGTTCCTTTATTAATCTGTAATATTTGACCATTTCCTCCTTATAGGGCATATCAATCATAATCTTTTTTAGTTCCTTTATTATACCTTCGGGACTTGCCTCTTGCTGTAAGAGTTCAGGCACGACCCCTCTGCCTGAAAGGATATTGACCAGAGATATATATTTGACATCGATAAGGAGTCTTCCCAGAAAATAGGAAGATGGAGAAAGTCTATATACAACCACCATTGGGACCTCGAGGAATGCAGCCTGAAGGGTAGCAGTTCCTGAGGCAATAACCGCCATATCAGAAGCAGCAAGGACTCTAACCGATTCACCCTTTTTCACAACTGCCCCTTCTTGCCTGAGGGCCTCAAGATAATGACTGTATTTCTCCTCATCTGTATTTGGGGCAAGAGGAATACAGAACTGGTAATTACTGAATCCCTTCTTCAATTGCCTGACAACTTCTATCATCAAGGGGAGGAGTCTTTTCAGTTCGTGGGGTCTGCTTCCAGGCAAAAGAGAAAGGAGTGGTAGAT
>JAZDLE010000051.1:0-38876 GCA_043802315.1 Nitrospirota bacterium | reverse complement strand
GGCAGTAACGCATCAGGTTGAGGAGATCATCCTGAGCCTTTTCCAGTGGGAAGCTGGTGAATTTGAATTCAAAGAAGTTGTTCTCCCTTCAGAGGAGGTCATAACCCTGAAACTCAGTGCAGCAAACCTTATATATCGAGGAATAAAGAGAATAGATAATTTTACCTATCTGAAAGATGGCTTCTTCCCCATGGGTGCAATACTGGACTACTCAGCAGACCCGATGGATCTTTTCCAGGATATAAGACTTGAGGAGCAGGATAAAGAAATCCTTTTCCTCATAGATGGTAATCGCGCAATAGGTGAGATATTATCCCTCTCGCCTTTAGACAATTTTAAAACCTTGAAGATCCTTCAAGGCCTTCTGAGTGCAAGGATAATTGAAATTGGGGAAAAGGGTCAGATAGAAGGCGGAATCTGTAAAGACACACTAAAAAGATTTGAGGTTGAATTAGATTCGGCCTTTGGAGAAGAGGTTGATGAACTCTATGATAGACTTGATTCTACAAATTACTATGATATTCTTGGCATACCGAAATGTGCAACGCTCGATGACGTTAAAGAGGCATATTATAAAAGGACGAAAGAGTTTCACCCTGATAGACACTTTTATCTCCCTTCAGAGACCCTGAAGAAAAAATTGAACGCTCTCTTCTCCTATTTAACTAAGGCATATAAGACCCTTTCTGATCAAAAAATGAGAAAGGAATACGACCAGAGTTTAACAACAGTGGTGCAAACAGGCGAGAGTCGCGATGGAGAAATAGCAAGAGAAAGATTCATAGAAGGTAAGGGGGCACTCAGGAAAAGGTCTTACTCCGAAGCAGCAGAATTATTCAGACAGGCTGTTCATTTCGATAATGCAGTTGCAGTTTATCATTTTTGCCTCGGGTTGGCACTGGGGAAGGAGAACAGACTTCAAGAGGCAGAAGAATCTATAACAACAGCCCTAAAGCTTGATCCCTTTAACGCCGATTATGTAGCCGAACTCGGCCACATCTACCTTGAACTATACTTAAACTCAAGGGCAAAGGAAACCTTTGAAAAAGCATTAGAACTCGATCCCTCCAATGAAAGGGCAACCGAGGGTCTCCAGAAAATAGGAAGTCCTTCCAGAGTTTGAGTAGACTATTCATCCTTATTTAGTCATAATCTAGTCATAAAAGCAGATGGTTTTGAGAATTCTCGGCAAGTGCCAAAAAAGATCAAGATAGTGACAAATTATGTCATAGGGCTGAGCGGAGTATTTCATTTTAGGTGGTACAGGGCCAGTTGGAAAGATAAAAAAGAAAAGGCCCTCCATTTTAAGGAGGGCAGGGGAGATGAGAGGGTAAGTTGTAAGGAAATAGCTTATGCCAACTATAAACTAACAAGATATTTGAGGGATTAAAGTGCTTAGAATCACATATATAAAATAAGGGAACTCTGAGAGCAACGATGTTAATTATCTAAACGTACTTGGGAAATGGTGCGAGAGAGGGGAGTTGAACCCCTACGGAGTTACCCACTGGATCCTAAGTCCAGCGCGTCTGCCAGTTCCGCCACTCTCGCAGTTCACTTATCATATCCGATAGGAGGACCTTTAGGAAGACCTGTTTCGTAAAGCTTTGGGGGCAGTACCCCTTCCTCTGCGACCTCTGCTCGTGGAGTTATAACCTTATTTGATCTTGCCACCGTAATAAAGACACCAGATGGATCTATAATAGCAACATCTGCGATAAATGCTTTTTCAGGGTTAACATCTATATACCAGCTCCCTATCCTATTATTCACAGCGATATCAAAATAGTTCCTTGCATTTGTTCCATTAAAATCAATGCCAGTTACATCATATGCCCGGATAGTAAGGATACCTGCATACTTTTTGAAGGTATCCTCTCTCACCTCCCAGTAAATAAACAACTTCCTCGGGTCAACAGTCATAAGGGCAATACTATCTTCACCATATTCTTCAGGTAATATCTCTATTGGAAGGGGTGGGTATCTTTCTTCTTTTTCTGGACGCAAGACCCTTTTTGGTCTCTTCGGTACAGCCCTTTTTGGTAAGGCAACCTCCTTAGCCGTAATCATTCCTGAAGGTTTTTGTGGAGTTTTCTTTATTGCAACCTTTTTCTCTATGGAAGGGATAACTTTTTTCTTTGTCTTTATAGCAACTTTCTTTTTCTTAGCTTTTTCCTCTTTCCTGACCTTAACCTTTTTTGTTTCTTTTTTTACAATCTTAACAACAGCCTTTTTCTTTTTTACCTTAGCCTTAACCTCCTTAGTCTCTTTCTTGGCAGTTTTCCTCGTCGTTTTTTTCTTTTCAATTTTAACCTTGCCCTTTTCGGGCTTTTTCTTTTTTGTGGAAATCTTTTTAGCTCTTGCGCTTACCTTTGTCTGCTTGGCAACCCCTTTTTCAGCTGTTTTCTTCACACCTTTTTTCTCTTTTGATCCTTTCGTCCTCATGTTACCCTCTCCTTTTAAAGGTATATTTTAGCAAAATTTCTACCTTTTCAATGCGCTTCTGCCCAGCTCATACCATAACCGATATCTACCTTTATAGGTACAGAAAGGTCCACTGCACCTTCCATCTTTTCTCTGACAATATCTGTAACAGCCCATAGTTCATGTACTGGAAGCTCGAATAAGAGTTCATCATGAACCTGCAGGATCATCTTTGCCTTTAAACGCCTGTCTTTAAAACTCTTCCCTATGTTTATCATAGCAATTTTAATCATATCAGCTGCTGTTCCCTGAATAGGAGAATTTATTGAAAACCTCTCACCCTGCTGTCTTGTCATTGAGTTCTGGTTTTTAAGCTCTGGAATAGAGCGCTTCCTCCCCATGAGTGTTACCACATAACCCCTTTTCTTTGCACCCTCAAGGGTTTTCTCTATATATCTTTTCACTCCGGGATGTCTTTCAAAATACTGGTCGATATACTTTCTCGCATCATCCCTTGAGATACTGAGTGTTTCCGATAGCCCGAATGGAGATATTCCATAGATAACCCCAAAGTTTACGGTCTTTGCAATCCTCCTCATACTAGGCGTAGTTTTATCCATTGGAATTCCAAAGAGTTCGGATGCTGTCCGTGCATGGATATCGAGACCGCCTCTGAAGGCATCAAGAAGACCTTTGTCCTGGCTCAGATGGGCAAGTATCCTTAATTCAACTTGTGAGTAATCTGCTGAAAGCAGGATATTACCTTCATCTGCTAGAAAGGCCTCTCGTATACGCCTCCCCCAGTCTCCCCTGATAGGAATATTTTGTAAATTAGGCTCGCTGCTGCTCAGTCTTCCCGTAGCTGTAGCTGTCTGGTTGAAAGAGGTGTGTATTCTCCCAGTTTTTGGATTCACCAACTGAGGAAACACATCTACATAGGTAGTTTTAAGTTTTGTAAGACTCCTGTAGTTGAGCACCTCCCGCGGGAGCTCATGAGACTCTGCAAGTTCTTCGAGGACACTCAATTTTGTCGAGAAACCTGTCTTGGTCTTTTTCGTTGGCTGAAAACCGAGATCTTGAAATAGGACTCTGCTGAGCTGTTTAGGTGAATTTATATTAAACTCTTCTCCTGCAAGAAAATATATTCTCCTTTGAATTCCGTCAAGCTCCCTTTCGAGTTCTTTTGCGATATCATTCAGTCTCCTCGTATCTATCTTTACTCCAACCTCTTCCATATCAACAAGGACATAAATAAGAGGCATCTCTATGTCAAAATAAACCTTCTCGAGGCTTTCTTCTTTCAACTTGTTAAAAAGGATTTCTTTTAATTCAAGGCAGAGCCCCACATTATCTGCAGCATATGAAGCTCCATCTTCTATCGGAACCTCTGCAAAAGAACTTTTTTTATCGAGGACCTCCGTAAAGGTTTTTTTTCTCTTTGATAAATATTCAAGGGCAACCTCTTCAAGATTATGATTCTGTCTGTTAGGATTAATAAGATAGGAGGCAATCATTGTGTCAAACAGGGTTCCCACGATTAAGATGCCCTCTCCCTTGAGCATGAGTATGTCATATTTGAGGTTATGGCCTATCTTTGATATTTTCTCATCTTCAAAGATCGGGGAAATGGCCTTTAGTATATCTTCCTTTTTAATTTGGGAAGGTACCCTTGGATAAAAGTGGGAGAAGGGGATATAGAAAGGGTGACCTTTCTCTATAGATAACGCCAGGCCAACGGGGCTTTCTGTTATTGGATTCCTGCCTCTACCAGAAGTGGATTCGATACGAAAAGAAACCTCATCTTTTATCAACATTGCAAACTCTTGGAGCCTATCAAGGGAAAAGACTGTTTCGTATTCTCTTTTTCTGAATATGTCTGCAGGGATAAGCTTCATAAGGCTACTGAATTCAAATTCCCGGAATAGGGAAAGGAGTAAAGGCCAGTCAGGCTCTTTTAATTTGGTTTCTTGCAGATGAATATCAAGGGGCACAGAGGTATCAATAGTTGCAAGAGTTTGACTTAACCTCACCATGTCTATATTTTCAACGACAAGTTTTCTCAGTTTTTCCTTCTTTATTAAGTCTGTATTACTCAACAACTCTTCGAGGCTTCTTACACCTGAGAGAAGTTCTTTAGCCGTCTTCTCGCCTATGCCCTTGATACCTGGGATATTATCAACCGTATCTCCGGTGAGTGCCATAAACTCTGTAATCCTCTCTGGCCCTACGCCGAATTTCTCTTTAATATATTCTTCATCGAGGATTTTATCCTTCATCGGGTCATAAATCTTTATGCCTCTGTCTACAAGCTGGAGCATATCCTTGTCTGCAGTAACGATTAATACATCTACACCTTGGGATGCTAATCTTTTGGCAACGGTACCGATAATGTCGTCTGCTTCATAGCCGGGCATTTCGAATATCTTTATATGAAAAGCTGAAATCAACTTCCTTATATGTGGCATCTGCTCTATGAGCTCTCGAGGAGTCTCAGGTCTGTTGGCTTTGTATTTTTCAAAGATTATGTGCCTTTTTGTTGGAACAGGGGAATCAAAAGATACAATAATACCACCTGGTTTTTTATCCTTGATGATTTTAAGGAGCATATTGGTAAAGCCATAGATGGCATTGGTAGGGAATCCTCCTGAGGTTGAAAGCTCTTTTATAGCATAATATGCCCGATAGATGTAGGAGTTTCCGTCAATAAGATAGACAGTCATGGTGTTTGACAAAGTGTCGCTATTATTTTACATTAAAATATCAATAAATATTCGAGGAGGAGAAATTGCCCCAGGCTGTAGAAGATATCAGTTCGACAAAGAAACGACTCAGGATAGAAATCCCGTCAGATGTCATCGAAAAGGAGATAAAGGACTCTCTCGAAAGGGTTAGACAGAGGACGAATTTGCCCGGTTTCAGGCCTGGCAAAGCTCCCATGAATCTGATAGAGAGACGTTTTGGTAAACAAGTTGAGGCAGAGGTGCTTGAAAAGGTCATTCCTGAATTTTATAACAAGGCATTAAAAGAAGCAGACCTCAAACCTGTCACAATGCCAGTATTCGATGAAAGGTTTAACTTTCAAAGAAACAATCCCCTTAATCTTTCACTTACTGTCGAGGTAATGCCCAAGATTGAGGCCTTTGATTATACAGGAATAAAGGCGAAGGATATCCCTGTAGCTGTCGATGAATCCGAAGTGGAACAGTCTCTTAAAAACCTTCAGAAACAAAAGGCACTGTATGAGGTTGCTGAAAAAGAGATCGAAAAAGATGACCTTGTAACCTTTGATTGTATTGATGGTGAAATAGTTGGAGAAGAAACTATCCCTTCTCTCAAGGAGCAGATATTGAAACTGGGCAATGAGATACTTCCCATGGATATTGAGGAAATATTGACGAGAAGGAAAAAGGGGGAAACCATAGAACTTACTACGGCGTTTGGTGATGATTTTAGAGTTAAGGAACTTGCTGGTAAGACAGTAAAAACGAAGATCGTGATACAAGAGGTGAAAAAGAAAATCCTGCCAACACTGGATGATGAATTTGCAAAAGACCTCGGTTTTGATACCATGTCGGAATTGAGAGAAAAGGTAAGAGAAAATTTATATACATACAAGAAAGAACAGGCTACGAAAATTCAGAAGGCAGAGATTATCCGTACAATGATTGAAACCCATGATTTTGAAGTTCCAGAAACAATGCTCAGCAATGAACTGGAATCTCTTATGTTTCAAGAAAGAATGTCTGATGAACAATACAAGGAGAAAGAAGAAAGAAATATACACGATGAATCAGATAGCATGGGTCAAGCATCAGACGTAAGCAAGCCAGAACAGAAAAAAAAGAGCGATGAAGAAATGCTCTCTGAACTGAAAAAGAAGGCTTTGAAAAATGTTCGTGCAGCTATCATTATCAATGCTATTGGCCAGAAAGAAGGGATAACGGTAACAGAAGATGAAATGAAGGATCGAATCCAAATCATAGCGAAAAAGCTCTCTGCCCAATCAGAGGCTGTCATGAACCTCTATAGGGCGAAAGATGGATCTCTGGAAAGCCTGAGGCAAATGATCTATGAGGATAAAGTCATGGATTTACTTTTATCTAAAGCCATTATTAAGAAAGGAGAATAGATGAGTATTATTCCTATTGTTATAGAGCAAACAGGTCGTTCAGAAAGGGCCTATGACATTTACTCAAGGCTCTTGAAAGACAGGATTATCTTCATTGGCACAGTTATCGATGACCATGTAGCAAATACGGTCATTGCACAGCTTCTCTTTCTTCAGACAGAAGACCCTGACAAGGATATTCATCTCTATATTAATTCACCGGGTGGAATAGTATCCTCAGGCCTTGCAATATACGACACAATGCAATACGTAAAGCCGAACATCGCAACGTATTGCATTGGCCAGGCTGCCAGCATGAGTGCACTCCTCCTCGCAGCGGGCACAAAAGGTAAGAGATTTGCGCTTCCTCATTCACGAATTATGTTACATCAACCCATGGGCGGGTTCCATGGACAGGCTACGGATATTGAAATCCATGCCCGAGAGATACTCAGAATGAAGGATACCCTTAACGAGATACTTTCAGCGCACACAGGGCAATCTCTTGAAAAAATACAGGCAGACACAGATAGAGATTTCTTCATGTCGGGAGAGGAAGCAAAAGAATACGGGATAGTTGATGAAGTTATCCGCAGCTTGAAAACAGATAACAAACTGACCCAGTCGCTGAAATAAAGCGGAGGAGCGATGGCAAAGAAGGATGAGAGCTTACTTAAATGTTCATTCTGCGGTAAAGGACATGATGAGGTAAAAAAGCTTATCGCAGGGCCCTCGGTTTATATATGCAATGAGTGCGTTGCGCTCTGCAATGAAATCATTGCAGATGCCTACCATGCGGATGTGGAAGGTCCTGTCCTTCCAATGCTTCCTATACCAAATGAGATCCATCATTTCCTTAATGATTATGTTATAGGCCAGGAGAGGGCAAAGAGGATACTCTCCGTCGCTGTGTATAACCACTATAAGAGGATACACAGCACCAGTAAATCAGAGGTGGAACTACAAAAAAGTAACATACTCCTGATAGGTCCTACGGGTACTGGCAAAACCCTTTTTGCTCAGACATTAGCAAAGATACTTGAGGTGCCTTTTGCCATAGCTGATGCAACAACCCTCACAGAGGCAGGCTACGTCGGCGAGGACGTGGAAAATATCATTTTGAAGTTGCTCCAGGCGGCAGAATATGATGTTGAAAGGGCGCAGAGGGGTATAGTCTATATCGATGAGATAGACAAGATCAGCAGGAAATCAGAAAACCCCTCGATAACAAGAGATGTATCAGGTGAGGGTGTGCAGCAGGCCCTTCTCAAGATAATCGAAGGGACCGTAGCTAATATACCACCTCAGGGCGGAAGGAAACACCCACAGCAAGAATTTATCCAAATTAATACAACAGATATCCTTTTCTTATGTGGTGGTGCCTTTGTAGGACTTGATGGCATCATTGAACAAAGGACGGGACAAAAAATAGTAGGCTTTGGGCATAATAACGTGACAAAAAAGGAGAAGAGGATAGGTGAGATACTCAGTCTTGTTGAACCCGAGGATCTGATAAAATATGGTCTCATACCGGAGTTTGTCGGGAGGTTGCCTGTTGTAGCAACCCTTGACGAACTCGACGAACCAGCCATGATAAAGATACTGACAGAGCCTAAGAATGCCCTTATAAAGCAGTATCAGAGGCTCCTCTCCTTAGATAATGTCAGACTGAGATTTGCAGAGGGTGCGCTATCAGCCATAGCAAAGAAGGCGGCTCAACGTAAGACTGGTGCACGGGGGCTTAGGGCAATACTTGAAGAGATCATGCTCGATGTCATGTATGAGATACCTTCTCAGAAAGGCATCAAGGAATGTGTGATAAATGAAGAGACCATCGTCAAAAATGAAAAGCCCATACTTTTATACGAAAGGCAAGCGGAGTCAGCATAAAAAAGTTAGAGTGAAAAATGAGAAATGGGAAGTGAGAAATTTTAATACAGAGATTCTATAATCTTACCTTTGTCTTGTTTAAAGTAATCGCCTTTTCTATTGTCCTTCTGACAGTTTCTCTGAGTTCTTCGTCTTCAATTTGAGAGACTGTCTTTTCTACATAAGAGATTTCCTCAGTTGTGAGTGGTTTGACTCTCGACTTCTGACTTTGGACTCCTGACTTTATTATTTTTGAAACCCTACCAAGATTAAATCGTACGTCCCTGACACCATAAGGACTCAATTTTTCTATGACATCCTTTTTAAAGTAATTAAGCTCCTGGAGCCAAGCAGGTGAGTCGACATTCAGGAGAATCTCTCCCTCAGATAACTTATAGGGAGCCATATGGGATGAAAGAGGCTCATTGAATAAATTGTGCCAGTTTTTTTTAATCTCAATGAGTCTAATACTATTTTCGATCCCGAGATCCCTAACGAGAGAGAAAACTAAGGAATCTGCCCTCTTCACTAAACTGCCTTCTTGACTCTACCAGAGCGGAGACACCTCGTACATATATAGAGCCTTTTTGCCCCATTTTGGGTCACTATGCGCATCCTTTGCAGATTAGGCATTATTACCCTCTTTGTCTTATTATTCGCATGACTGACATTATTACCGATTGTCCTTTTTTTCCCACATAAAGCACAAGTTGCCATTCTTTTCCTCCTTCTCTCATTGCATTAAACAAGTTCTCTATGATAACATTTTAAAATAAGAAGAGAGAAGTAAGAATAGAAATAGAGAGTAGCTTTCCATCGCCCATTTCTCATTGAGAGACAGGGGTTAATAATAAATGCCGAAAATAAGAATTTATGAGCTCGCCAAAAAATTAGGGGTAACGAGTAAAGTTATCATTATCGAGCTTTCAAAACTCGGTATAGAAGGCAAAATACACACTTCGAGTATCGAGCCAGAGTTTGCTGAGTCTATTGAGGCTAAATTCTTGAAAAAAGCTGTCGAACCGATAAAAGAAGCCATCCCTGAGGAAAGTATAGTAACGGAAGAAGTTATCAAGCCCCAGATCGAAAAAACTCCAGAGGAGCATAAGGGGAAGGCCTTAGAGGAGAGGGCACCTCAAATAGAAGAGCAGAAAATATTCGCAATACCAGAAGAGGAAGAAGAACTAAAGGTCCCAGATAGGTTCAAAAAAGAGGTAGAGACGGAAAAGATTGAAAAGTTCAAGACAAAACCAGGGATGCAAAGGGCCTTTCAGACAATTAGGAAGATAGAACCCAAAAGATGGCATGAGCAAAAACCATTAAAGAAATTAGAAAAGATCAGACCTTTTCCAAAAGAAGAGCAAAAACCCCCAATCCATCTCGTCATCCCGAGAAAGAAGACACTGAAACTTCAGGAGGGTACCACAGTAAAAGAATTTGCGGAACTCATAAGTGTCAAACTCTCTGATGTTATAAAGAAGTTCATGGGATTAGGATATATGCCTACAATAAACCAGCCCGTTGACCCTGACGCTGCCCTATTAGTTGCAGAGGGTTTTGGGGTAAAGCTCGAGCTTGCATCTGTTGAAGAAGATACTGTTCTTACAGAGGCACCTGAAGATCTTAGTAAATTATTAGCGCGTGCTCCTGTTGTTACCATCATGGGGCATGTTGACCATGGCAAGACTTCTCTCCTCGATGCAATAAGAAAGACGAAAGTTATAGAGACCGAGGCAGGTGGTATTACCCAGCATATAGGCGCATATAAGGTTAATCTGAAAGGCAGAGATATTGTATTTCTCGATACCCCAGGTCATGAGGCATTTACTTCTATGAGGGCAAGGGGTGCAAAGGTAACGGATATCGTCGTCCTTGTTGTGGCTGCTGATGATGGCGTCATGCCGCAGACTGTTGAGGCTATCAACCATGCAAGAGCTGCAAATGTACCAATCGTTGTAGCCATAAACAAGATTGACAAACCAGAGGCGAATCCATCAAAGGTGAGGAATGAACTTGCAGAGCGCGGAGTAATATCTGAGGAATGGGGTGGACAAAACATCTTTGTTGAGGCATCAGCCAAAAAAGTTATAGGCATAGAAAACCTGCTTGAGATGATACTCCTTCAGGCAGAGATAATGGAGCTTAAAGCCAACCCTGAGAAAAAAGCAAGGGGAGTTATCATTGAGGCGAAACTTGATAGAGGGAGGGGGCCTGTGGCAACGGTCCTCGTCCAATCCGGAACTCTAAAAATTGGCGATACATTCCTCGCTGGTATTTATGTAGGAAAAGTGAGGGCTTTGATCGACGACACAGGAAAAAGGATTACCGAGGCAGGCCCATCAACCCCAGTAGAAGTAATCGGTTTCCCCGAGGTCCCCTCGGCAGGGGACATCTTTGTTGTTGTTGATGATGAAAAGAGAGCAAGACAGATAGCCCTAGCAAGACAACAGAAACAGAGACTTGCTGACATGGCAAAGGCAAGGAAGCTTACCCTTGATGAATTATATGCGAAGATAAAAGAGGGAGAGATAAAAGATCTCAACATTATTATCAAGGGCGATGTTCAAGGCTCTGTTGAGGCAATAAAGGATGCCCTTGAAAGTATTACCCACCCACAGGTGAAGGTGAGGGTTATCCATTCATCTGCTGGTGGTATCAATGAGTCAGACATTATGCTTGCCTCGGCCTCAAATGCAATTATCATAGGCTTCAATGTAAGACCCGAGCTAAAAGCCTACCAGGCAGCAGAAAAGGAAGGCGTTGATATCAGGCTTTATGATGTGATTTATGATGCAATCGAGGATGTTAAAAAGGCACTTGAGGGTCTTCTTGAACCTACACTTAAAGAAAAAACCCTTGGAAGAGCAGAGGTCCGTCAATTGTTTCCAATATCAAGGATTGGAACGGTTGCAGGATGTTATGTACTTGATGGCTCTATAAGCCGCTCAAGTGACGGTATAAGGGTTATTAGGGATAGTATTGTTGTATACGACGGTAAGATCGCTACCCTGAAAAGATTCAAGGAAGATATCAGAGAGGTACAAGCAGGGTATGAATGCGGCATCCTGATAGAAAACTTTAATGATTTAAAAGTTGGAGACATACTCGAAAACTATATTATTGAGAAAATAGCAACAAAACTCTAAACAAAAGCTAAGAGTTGAGAATTATGAGTTATAAGTTTAAAAATAACAATTCACTTTCAACTCTTCACTTTCCACTTCTAAATTTACACTATGCTTCCCTATAAACGTTCTCAGAGAGTCGGTGATCTTCTCAGAAAAGAGATAGCAGATATTATTATCTATAGACTTCAAGACCCTCGAGTCGGCTTTATAACAGTCACAGGGGTTGATGTTACAGATGACATCAAAATAGCAAGGGTTTATGTGAGCATCTTTAAAGATGAGGAGAGAAAGTCCACACTTGAGATATTAAATTCTGCAAAGAGCTTCATACGTTCTGAGTTATCTAAAAGACTTAGGATGAGATTCATACCGAGCATCGAGTTCAAGCTTGATACATCAATCGAATATGGGAATAAGATAGAAAAGCTCCTGAAAGAAATCGAGGGACAAGGTGAAGATTCCTCCTAAGCTCATGTCATTTTTAAAGGAAGAGAAAAAGTTTTTTATAGCAACCCACATTAGTCCTGAAGCCGATGCGATTGGTTCTTCTCTTGCCCTTTCAATGGCACTGGAATCTCTAGGGAAAGTAACAGTAGTCTTTGATAAGGATCCTGTACCTAAGTTCTGTCATTTTTTGCCAGGCTATGGAAAGTTTACAAATGTTATCTCACCCTTCCTTACATCTGACTTTGCGCTTATCCTTTTAGATTGTAACACTCTCAAAAGGGCAGGAATTAAGGGACTGACTTTTAAGTATTCTGTTGTTATAGACCACCATCAGACAGAAGAGGACTTCGGAGATATAAAGTGGGTAGTACCAGAGGCAGCAGCAACGGGAATGATGATCTTTTATTTAATCAAAAAACTGGGGGTAAATATAACCAGAGACATGGCTATAAACCTTTATTCCGCCATTGCTATTGACACGGGAACATTTAGATATAGTAATACAACTGCTGAGGTCTTGAGGATTGCAGCCAAGCTTATAGAGGCCGGTGTAAGCCCAGCACATATCTCAAACAACATGTATGAAACGTGGTCTCAAGAGAGATTTGCCTTACTTATCATGGCCTTAAATACCCTCGAAGTAAAAGGTAATATCGCAACAACCTTCGTTACAAGGGAGATGTATAGAAAAACCGGGGCGGCACCTGAAGATACGGAGAACTTTTCTGCTTTAATCAGGATCATGAAGGATGTGGAAGTATCAGCCTTTTTCAGAGAAATGGACAACAATTGCTGGAAAGTCAGCCTTCGTTCGAAGGGTGATATCAATGTTGCTCTTATTGCCTCTTGGTTCGATGGCGGTGGTCATAAAAACGCAGCAGGCTATGTGGTAAAATCTGATCTCGAATCAGCAAAAGAATCATTATTAAAGGCTCTTCTCATCCTGCCATCCCCCTGAAGGTTTTAAGGGAGTGTGATAAGCTCACTGAACGTGTGGGCATTCTCGAACATATAAACATTGTTGGACATGACGTAGTGTACTGTTTTCCTATGTCTTACCTTATCTAATAAGGTTTTCAGATAAGGTTTTCAGATCTTCCTCTTTATACTTATATCGATAACCATCCTTCTCGGGGAGTCGAAAATAGACTATATCTCCGTAGAGGGGGTCATTTTTAAAGGGGGCTACACAATGATTAATCGACAGATGCTTACATAAATTCTTTATCTCTTCTTTCTGCCAAGGACTCGAGGCTCCTAGACAAAATGAACATCTCTTCTCTCAATGGAAGAAAAGAATCTGACGAGATTTTGCTTATTCTCTTTTGTAGGTTTAAAACTTGCCGGGCATTGAAAAACAATTACCTTTGCATTGAGGGCATCCGCAATATTATTCATTTCCTTCCACGCAGAAATTACTTCCTCTGTTGGTTTAAAGAATCAATAATATTTTCTTCTCCTTTTAGGAATAGCACGACTCAGTTCTTTTAAGTGGGATTTTCGGGTCTTTATTTCCATGGCAAAATTATCATACCATGGTGATAATAGATACTGAGTATTGATCATGTCCTTATGAGTGTATGGAATGAAAGGATTCAAGGGGCATAGGGTTGGTAATTCTTTGGGATGAGAACATCAATTGTGGACGTTGTCATAAACCTCAACAAACCTAAAGACATATCTTCACAACAAGCTGTAATAGAGGTAAAAAAGCTTTTTGCCGCCAGGAAAGCTGGACATGCTGGGACACTTGACCCAATAGCGACAGGTATACTCACTGTTTGCCTGAATGAGGCAACAAAGATAACAAGATTTCTATCAGACCTCGATAAGGAATACATGGTGAGATTGAAACTAGGTGAGAGAACAGATACTTGTGATCTAACCGGTAGGTTGTTAGAAAAGAGAAACTGCTTTTTATTGAAAGAGATGGATATCTGCAAAGTCCTGAGAAATTTTATAGGTCAGATAAAACAAATACCACCGATGTACTCAGCAATTAAAATAAAGGGACAGCCTCTTTACAAGCTCGCAAGAATGGGTGTGGAGATAAGAAGACCGGAAAGGGTAATAAACATTTATGAAATAGACCTCATTCGTTTTAACCCACCATACCTTGATCTGAAAGTATCATGTTCCAAGGGAACTTATATCAGAACATTATGCGATGATATTGGCAATGTCCTCAATGTAGGTGCTCATATGATTTTCTTAGAGCGGACAAGGGTAGGCAACTTCAGAATTGAGGATTCAGCATCGATGGAGGAGCTGAAATGTGGAAAAGATGCTGTCCACTCTATAGATTCTGCAATTTCTCATTTGGGTGAGATAATACTTGATGAAGAATCTTATCATAAAGCAAAAAATGGTATGCCCGTGATTATGATCACAGCAAACCTGCCGATAAAACCGATAAAACACTATGTAAGATTAAAAGATCCTGAACATAATTTATTCGCCATTGGCAGAATAGAACAGAATAGAATAAAAGTGGAGAGATTGTTAAAATAATTTCTTAATGTTCACAGTAAACTTATGATATTAAAAATAAAAAATACTTGACAAAATGGCTTTTTTTTGGTATTCATTAGCTATGCTTCGTGCTGGGAAAGGCACATTTGGCCTAGACATAGGCTCGAGTTATATTAAAGTCGTACAGCTGAGAGATATAAAAGGTGGTTATGAACTTGAATTGTTTGACATGCTACCTCTTCCTCCAGAAATTATCGTCGACGGTTCAATAATAGATTCTTTCCGACTCATAGACTCCCTAAAAGAACTCGTAAGAAAGGCCAAAATAAAGACCAAAAATGCAGTTATTGGTATAGCCGGCCACTCATCAGTAATAATAAAGAGAATCTCCTTGCCTGAGATGTCAGAAGAAGAACTCTCTGAATCCGTAAAGTTCGAGGCAGAACAATATGTGCCATTTAATATCGAAGACGTGAACCTCGATTTTCAGATCCTCGGACCTAAAGATGAACCAGGCCAGATGGATGTTATTCTCGTTGCTGTGAAGAAAGACATAATAAATGAATATGTCTCTGCTGTCAGGGAGACAGGCATTAACCCCGTAATTGTTGATGTCAACCCCTTTGCCCTCGAAAATATGTATGAGATTAACTATGAGATTGAGCCTGAGAAAAATGTAGCTATTGTGAATATTGGAGCGAGTACAATAAACATGAATGTCCTCAAAGGGGGCATATCTGTCTTTACGCGAGACAGTGCAGTCGGCAGCAATCTCCATACTGAGGCCCTTCAGAGGGAATTCAATCTGACGTACGAGAATGCAGAAAGGCTCAAGAGGGGCGAGCCAATTGAGAATGTAGCCTCTGAAGATGCCTTTTCGGTGATAGAATCAGCATCAGAGGAGATAATTGGAGATGTCAATCGTTCATTTGAGTTTTACAGGAGTACGGAATTACATCAGGATATTCATGAGGTGATATTGAGTGGCGGCTGTTCACTGATAAAAGACTTCCCGAAACTCTTCTCAGATAAGATAAGTATAGAGACTAAGGTCATAGAACCTTTTAAAAACATTAGAGTACCTAAACGTTTTGACTTAACCTATATAGAAGAAATTGCCCCGATAGCAGCTGTTGCTACGGGACTGGCCCTCAGGAGACCGGGTGACAGATGATAAAGGTAAATCTTTTACCAGTAAAGAGAAAGAAAAAACCTAAGCCGATACCTTCATTTATTGTAACCATGGTGATAATAACCATTATCACGATTATTGTAATGGCGAATCTTGCCTTCTTTTTCAACTCCCGCCTCTCCAAAAAGACGACTCTATTCAAAGCTAATGAAAGTAAGATAGCAGAGTTCAAACAAAAAATTAAAGAAGTCGAAAACTTTGAACAGCTTAACAAGACCATTGAACAGAGAAATGGCATTATCGAACAACTGAGAAAGAACCAGAGCATGCCGGTAAGGCTCCTTGCTGAAGCGAATAACCTTCTTCCCAACGGTGTCTGGCTTGACGAGATGACAGTTTCAGGGGAGACCGTAAGGATGGAAGGGTATGCTTTTGCAAACTCGGATATTGTTACATATGTGGATAATATGAAGAATTCTCAGATATTCACAGAGGTTTACCTGCAGGAATCCAAAAGCACAAACATAGAAAATACTCCTTTCTATATGTTTAAACTAACATTCAAAATGAAAGTGTAACATGGCTGTAAAGATTGATATTAAAACCTTACCTGGATATGTTAAAACAATAATATCCATTCTGCCTGCACTGGTGATTGCTGTGGCAGTTACTCTCATTGTAATTTTACCTAAAAGTAAAGAGATCAAGGCTCTCGATAATAAAATTCAAGCACAAGAAAATGAGATAGCAAAAAGTCAGGCAAAAGCAGAAAAACTCACAGAGCTCGTAGCAGAGAACCAGAGGCTCAGAAAAAGGCTTAATGAGTTAAAAGAGCAGCTACCCGAAGAAAAAGAGGTATCAGACCTGTTAAAACAAGTTTCAGACCTTGGCATTAAATCAGGGCTCCGTATATTACTCTGGAAACCGGAACAGAAAAAGACCCATACAAGCGGTATTGTCTATGAGATACCGGTAAAGGTCGAACTTTCAGGCAGCTACCATAATCTCGGTTATTTCTATAGCAGCCTCACAAGGCTTAACAGAATAGTTAACATTTCTGACATAAAACTCAGCGATCCAAAACCAGGTAAAGACAGTGCCATGCTGAAGGTAACCTTCACTGCTACAACATTCTCGGTGATTCCGGAAGAAGAGATCACCCAAAAACAAGCTGAGAAAGAGGCTGAGAAAAAAGGTAAGAAGACATGAGGAAGATAACCTACTGTCTACTCATACTTTCTATTTTATTACCTTTTGCAGGCTGCAAAAAAGGCCAGGCTCCTGTAAAAAAACCGATGGCCGGGCAGGTTCAACCTCCAGTGGCGGCAACAAAAGAAATAAAAGGTCCAGAAGAGACAAAAATGGCCGAGCAGGAAATATATGCATATGACGCAAAAGGGAGAAGAGACCCTTTCCTATCCCTCGTAACAATGTTGAAGCAGAGACCGGAGAGGAGGAAAGGATCGACTCCTTTTGAAAGTTACGGTGTTGATGAGATAAACCTTTTAGCAATAGCGTGGGATGATCAGAAATACTATGCCCTTATCATGTTGCCTGATAAAAAGTCGTATACAATTACGGAAGGAATGAAATTGGGACTCTTTGGAGGAACGGTGCAGAAGATAACGAAAGATATGATAGTTATCAGAGAATATATTAAAGACTATAGAGGCGATCTTAAACCAAAAGATTCAATATTGAGACTCCGTAAAGAGGAGGGAGGATGAAACTCATAACAAAGGATAAAAAGCAAAAAGCAAAGAGCTCAGAGCAAAGGGCAAAAGGCAAATTGCATTACTTAAGATTAATTCTTTTATGCTCGATGCTCCTCTGCTCTCTGTTTTTTGCTCTGTGGGGGTGTGCATCAACTGGTAGCGTGAAAGAATCTACACGGTCAGAAGAAATTCCTGTGATAACCGGCATAGATCTTCAGGATTATTCAGTAACGGTAAAGGTTAGTAAACCTTTCAGTTACACCATGTACAGGCCAGAGGACCCTTACAAAGTGGTCGTTGAACTTCTTGATGTTAACACAGGTGCTTTTAGTATGAAGATCGTTTCTGATAAGGCAGGAATAACTGAAATAGTTCCTTCCCAGATTGAGTCACCGTTGATGACGAGGATCGAAATATTGCTTCAGACGCCTACCACAGTTGAACCAGAGTACAAAAACAATGAACTGAAAATCAGAGTAAAAGAAGAGCCCCCTAAAGAAGTAGTAAAGGCAAAGGAAGAGGTACCAGAAATAAAAGAACCCGAACCTGTTGTTCCTGAAGAAAAACCGCTTCTAAAGGCTACAGAGATAACCAGCATCTCTTTCGATAGGTCAGCTGATATCGTCAAGATCCTTATTAAAGGTAATGGATCTATGACCCCAAGCGTCTTACCTTTGGATAACCGCATTGTAATAGACATTCCAGATGTAGACATGAAAGCTCAGCTCCCAGCGACAGTGGTATCACCATTGAAAGGTATCAGGTCAGGAAAACATGATAACATGATACGATTAGTCCTCGATCTCAAAGAAAAGACTAATTTTGATGTCACGACAATCGGAGACTCTCTTATCGTAGCCCTATCAACAACCCCATCAGTACCAATTGCTCAGAAGTCTGAGGAAGAGGTAGAGGCTGCAGAATCCATGCCGAGTACAGAAGGTAAGTATCTCGGTAAAAAGATATCCCTCGATTTTCAGGATGCTGATATTGTTCCGATATTTAGACTCCTTGCTGATATTAGTGGTTATAACATCGTCGTAAGTCCTGAGGTCAAAGGCAAATTGACAATGAAGCTTATTAATGTGCCCTGGGATCAAGCACTCGACATCATACTGAAGACCTTCAGCCTCGGGAAGACTGTCGAAAATAACATCATAAGGATCGCACCCCATGCCGCCCTTGCCAGGGAGAGTGAAGAAGCAGCCAAAGCTAAGGAATCTGAGCTAAAGGCAGTGCCCTTGGAGACAAAGATATTTCACATCAACTATGCCGATGTCTCAAATATAGAGAAGTCCATAAAAGATGCAAAGATACTTTCATCAAGAGGAAGTATTAGTATTGATAAAAGGACAAGCTCTCTGGCTGTTAATGATGTAGCAGTAGTTTTCCAGCAAATCGAAAATTTCCTTTCAACCCTTGATAAAGCAACACCCCAGGTACTGATAGAGGCAAGGCTTGTTGAGGTGAGCACATCAGATGTCAGCAATTTTGGAATTCAATGGGGAGTGGCCCACGCAGCGGGAAGTAAACCATTTCAGGGGAACGTAAACCTCGGTAGAGGAGCCTTTACAGGTAAGAACTTCATGGTTGACTTCCCATCAAGTGGGGTGGGCGCTGGCACTGGTGCTGGATTTGCTATCGGAATTCTGGATACGACAAGGACAATGGGGCTTGACCTGCAGCTTTCTGCACTTGAGAGACTTGAGAAAAGCAAGATAATTTCTACTCCTCGGATTGTTACTACAGATAATGAAAAAGCTTCATTAATGCAGGGACAAAGTATACCTTATCCCAAAGTAGACGTGCAATCGGGTCAAATATCTGTTGAATATAAAGACGTTGTTATTCTTATCGAGGTAACACCCCATATAACCCCCTCTGGCGCTGTCACTTCATTAATTTTTGTGAAAAAGGAAGATGTCATACGTGAAACTATAATTGGCGGTAATCCGGTTCCCGTTACTTCAAAAATAGAGGGAAATACAAAAGTTCTTGTACAGACTGGAGAGACTATCGTTATTGGTGGACTCTTAAAGAAGACAGAAAAGGAAAACACTTCAGGTGTCCCGGGTTTAATGAATATTCCTATTCTTGGATGGTTATTCAAGACAAAAGGGAATTCTGAAGAAACAACTGAGCTTTTGATATTCATTACACCGAGGATTTTAGAGAAAACGACATGATTTTCCCTGTTGTAAATAAATTCACGTATCTTACTGGATAAACTGAACGCAGAAATAATCAATACCTGAGCAATTTTTTAGAGCAAAAAACGAGAATTATGTCCCACCTCCGATTTCTGACCGCTGGTGAATCCCACGGGAGGGCGCTTATAGGAATTCTTGAGGGCATTCCCTCGGGGCTTTCTGTTTCTGTAAAGGATATTGACAGAGACCTCAAAAGAAGACAATCAGGTCATGGTCGCGGTGCTCGCATGAAGATAGAGTCTGACCATGCTGAGATCCTTTCGGGAGTAAGGTGGGGGAAAACAATAGGCTCTCCCATGACTCTTTCCATTGCAAATAAAGACTGGAAGAACTGGCAGGATGTAATGTCTTCGGAGTTCGTCAATCTGGGGCAAAAGAGTTCGGAAAGTCAAAACCTCAGAATTGAAGCCATCACCCGTCCACGCCCTGGTCATGCAGACTTAGCAGGTGCTATAAAGTATAGTCAGCATGATTTAAGAAATATTCTTGAACGCTCAAGTGCTAGGGAAACCGCAATGAGAGTTGCCCTTGGTGCAATTGCAAAAAAGTTTCTTTCGGAATTTGGCATTACGGTTGGAAGTTATGTTATCCAGATAGGCAATATCAAAGTTCAAAGTTCAAAGTACAAACAGCAGAGTTCGGAAAAAGTACTTTTATCTCTGTTTGAAAAGGCTGAGAAGTCACCTGTCAGGTGTCCTGATAAAGAGACCTCACAAAAGATGATCGAGTTGGTAGATAAGGTAAACAAAGAAGGAAATTCCCTCGGAGGTATATTTGAGGTCTTCGTAACGGGTGCTCCCGTAGGTCTTGGAAGCCACATCCAATGGGACAAAAGACTGGATGGAAGGCTCGCACAGGCACTCATGGGCATACAGGCAATAAAAGGAGTTGAGATTGGTCTCGGTTTTAAGATAGCAAGAAACTTCGGTTCACAAGTGATGGATGAAATATTTTATAGTCAGGAGTCAGGAGGTTTCTATAGAAAAACCAACAATGCTGGTGGGATAGAGGGCGGTATGACGAACGGGATGCCCATAATGATAAGGGCAGCAATGAAACCCATACCTACACTAAAGAGACCTCTCCGATCTGTTGACATTATCACAAAAGAGGCAGTAGAGGCAGCCTATGAACGCTCTGACATATGCGCAGTACCTGCGGCAGGAGTAATTGGAGAGGCAATGGCTGCCCTCATTATCACAGATGCCTTCCTCAAAAAATTCGGTGGAGATAGCATGGCAGAAACAAAACGCAACTACGATTCCTATCTTGAGGATATAAAGAAATTCTAAATTCGAAGCACTGAATTCAAAATCTAAATCCTAAACAATACTGCTTGTTCGTCTGACGGCTGAGGCAACGAAGCCCGTATCGGTCACGTATAACGGCAGCGTGAAAAAGCCGAATGGCGTAGCCGTTGGACGAAACGGGCATCGTAACCGTTACCCAGAGACGTTCTAAGGCAGATCTGGCTTGATATAAAGCTCTTTCAATTGTTTAGGCTCGACTTGTGACGGAGTGCCACTCATAAGGCATGATGCCTTCTGAGTCTTCGGAAAGGCAATTACGTCCCTGATAGATGTTGCACCAACCATAATCATTACAAGCCTGTCTAGACCAAGAGCAATTCCTCCATGGGGAGGTGCGCCATATGCAAAGGCATCTAGTAAGAAGCCGAACTTTATTTTCCCTTCTTCTTCTGATATCCCGAGAATCTCGAACATTTTGCTCTGGAGATCACGCCTATGGATACGGATGCTTCCACCTCCTATTTCATAACCGTTGAGAACAATATCATATGCCTTTGCCTTTACCTCTGTGAAGAGTCTGAAATCAGAAGTCTCAGGCTTAAGGTTAGCGATATCTACCGAGAACAGCTTCTCTATATCCTCGTCCATCGGTGAAGTAAATGGATGGTGCATTGCCTCGAACCGGCCTTCCTCCTTATTCCATTCCAGGAGCGGAAAATCTCTAAGCCAGACAAACTTATATCCCGGACGGATTAGATTTAATCTCCTTCCGAGTTCAATTCTCATCCTGCCCAAGACATCATGAACAACCTTTTCCTCATCTGCAACGAAGATCATCAAATCCCCTTCCTCTGCCTCGAGCCTCTTGGCCATTTTTTTCATTATTTCTTCATTGAAAAACTTTGTTACGGGGGATTCGAAACCATTTTTTACTTTTATCCATGCAAGTCCTTTTGCACCAAAAGACACAGCCTCTTCTGTGAGTAAATCTATCTCTTTCCTCGTGAGAGCTGCTAAGCCTTTTCCATTAATCGCCTTAACCTTTCCACCAGCTTGAAGGGCTTCGAGGAATACGCGGAATGAACCTTTCTCTGACAGGTCAGCCATATCCTTGAGTTCAAGGCCGAATCTCAAATCGGGCTTATCACTGCCGAACCTTTCCAGAGATTCATGGAAACTCAATCTTTCAAAAGGTGTCTCGATCTCGACCTCGAGGACATCCTTGAAGAGCCTCTTCATCATGTCCTCTATGACCTCTATAACATCCTCACTGTCAGCAAAAGACATCTCAAGGTCAACCTGTGTGAATTCAGGCTGCCGGTCTGCACGCAGATCTTCATCTCTAAAACACTTCACAATCTGGAAATACTTCTCAAAGCCAGAAACCATCAATATCTGTTTAAAAAGCTGTGGTGACTGGGGCAACGCATAAAAATACCCTGGATTCAGGCGGCTCGGAACGAGATAGTCTCTTGCACCTTCAGGGGTGGATTTCGTGAGGACAGGTGTCTCAATCTCAAGAAATCCTTTCTCGTCAAGATAATTCCTGATAATCTTTGTTGCCTTATGTCTTATGATTAAATTTCTCTGCATTTCTGGCCTTCTTAAATCAAGATACCTGTATTTGAGCCTCAGTGCCTCTGAGGCATCAGCGGCATCTTCTATACTAAAGGGCAAGGGAGCTGCTTTATTTAAGATTTCGAGTGACGTTGCATACATCTCGAATGTGCCTGTTGGAATATGTGGATTTTCCGTACCCTCAGGCCTCTTTCTGATCTCACCTGATACAAAGATTACATATTCACTTCTCAGTTCATGTGCAAGTTCGTGTGCCATTGCTGATTTACCAGGGCTAAAGACCACCTGTAGTATTCCACTTCTGTCACGCAGATCCACAAATATAAGTCCTCCATGATCTCTCCATCTGAAAACCCATCCGGAGAGGTTCATATTTTTTCCTATATCTGATTCTTTTATCTCACCGCAACCTTTATCACGAATCATGGCATTCCCGTTCAGTATTAGTTGTTAGCTGATCCCTCTTGTTTGATCTTGCTTATTTCTTTTCGGATGAGCTGGAGCTCGTCAAGGGTTAGGTATCTTAACTCCCCTGTTTTCAAACCCCTCAGTTTAAGCCCGTTAATACCAATTCTTCTCAGGGTGATAACAGAGTAACCGACACTTTCAAGCATTCTTCTTACCTGCCTTTTTCTCCCTTCATAGAGAGTAATTTCAATCCATGAGTTTTTCTCTGACTGCCTTACTCTTCTGACCTTAGCAGGTAGGGTTTTCCTATCCTCAAGCTTCACACCATGCCTCAACCGTTCAATTTTATCTTCCCTTATTATTCCTTTTACTTTAACAAGATACGTCTTTGATATTTTCTTTAACGGATGCAAAACTGCATGGGCAAAATCCCCATCATTTGTCAACAAGAGAAGTCCCTCAGAGTCATAATCAAGCCTTCCTACTGGAAATACTCTGTATTTTACACCTTTCAAAAAATCCTTTACAGCAGGTCTTCCCTCCGGATCGAACAAGGTCGTTACAACTCCTCTTGGTTTGTTAATCATGATATAGACCTTCTGGACCTCCTTTTTAAGTCCTGTAATAAGTTTTCCATCAACCTTAATATAATCTCTTGAAGGATCTGCCTTCATTCCGATGGTTGCAATCTTCCCATTGACAATCACTCTCCCCTCAAAGATGAGCTCCTCAGCCTTCCTCCTGGCTGCAATCCCCATCTCAGAGAGAATCTTCTGAAGTCTTTTTTCCATGAAATCAAATGATAACATAAAATCATATGCATGGGTTACCTCGCCATTCTTGAGCCTTCTTTTCACAATATATACTGTGGTCTTCACGACATTTTACTTCTAAGAGGTCGGTAAAAGGTCAATGAGGGGAAAATGGACTGCTTAATTTTATTTAGGCAGTTCTTCTAAAATGCCCAACTTTTAAGCAAAAGGGGACAGGAAGGTCTCTTAAAAGATGTTTTTGAGAATTTATCTTATTGTTTTTTCCATAAGGTTACAAATGTTTGAATGCCTTCGGTCTTTGTTATTTTTGCAGCAAAAGTCTCAGCTTTTTCCCTGTTGCTAAATTTGCCTGTCCATACCTTATAGATCCTTCCTTCCTTTTTTGAGTTTGAGGAGGTTATGTATATTTTATATCCCTTTTTATCAAGCCTCTTCTTGAGGGACTTTGCATAAGAGACATCAGTGAAGGCACCTATCTGGACTGTAAATATTTCATGTGAGGGTTTCTGGAATTGTGAAGGTGTAACCTTTATTTTTTCTTTGGGCTCTGTATTTCCACTCTGAGATACAGCTTCTTGAGGGGGAGCAGAGGTATCGGATTTAACCTCTTCAGTAGATCTTTCCACCAAAACTGATTCTTGAGGCGGAGTAGAGGCCTGAGATTGAACCTGCGTAGTCAAGCCTTCCTTTTGAACAAGGGCCCTTAAGGATTTAATCCTGAGGCTTTCACTTGATGAGTTTTTCCAGGCAAAATAACCAAGTGTGAAACTCAATAAGAGCGTGATAAATATGACTGTAAAGATAATGCCAATAGAGGTTGATTTATTCCTTACAACATTTATCCCCCCTATTGGTAAATCTGTTGTCCTTAGCTCTCTTTCGTCAGATAAATCTGTTTCCCATTGTTCTTCCTCTGGTATAGGAAATGTTTCTGGTTTTTCAATTTTATACAGTATCTCAGATTCCTTTCCCTCCAAGGGAATTTCCTGTTCTCCATGCTCTCCTGGCACTTCTTCTATGGAAAATCTCACAGGTTGTTCTGAAACCACCTCTTTGTCATGAATCCCTTCTTGTATCCAGCCATGTTTAGGACAGAACACCCAACCAGGTTTCTTGAAATCCCCTTTTCTCTTTCCATATTTCTCTATCTGTTTATTGCAAATGGTGCAATACATGGTTTTATCTCTTGTCATATACTTTTGTTGTAATGGTTCTTTCTCCATTTTGAATCTATCCGAAACCTTTGACTCTTGTTCAGGCGTGGGCGATGCTTCTGATTTCTCTATTTCAGGCTGTGTCTCGGGATCATTTCCCTCTATAGGAGTTTCCTGTTCTCTATGCTCTTCTGGCACTTTTTATGTCTCGAAGGTACTCTTTAATTGTTACGTCAGTAAAATTACTGACGTATTTCTTTTCAATTTCTCCCGCAAAATTTACGGCCATCCTGATTATCCTTGGGTAGTTTATCTTGATATCCTGAAGTGAAGGCCTCATAACCAATGAACTCCTCTTCCGAAACAAAAGGGCTTTTTTTCGTTTTTCTATGTAATTTCAATATAAGATTTACAATACGCACTATGAGTGTCATGATAATTATCTAACAATATCTATGCCAATAAATTCATTTATAACCCTTTGATATTTAATAATAAAAGTAGATTTCTGTTCTACCAGATGGGTAAACGTTGACAACTTTTGTCAGCCATTCCTTTAATTTTACAAAAGCTGTCTTTCTCCTCATTCCCCTCCCTGAATCTTGCACAGAGCATATTGCTCGTTGCATATGAGCTAAGCCAGAAGGTATACCGTGGAACTACACCCGTGATAGTTAAACACGAAGAGCTTGAGAATTTTTATAACCATATAAATTCTACCCTCAAGTTATTAGAATATATTCCAAGGGGCAATAGAGACCTTGAGATGAAAATAATGAGGAACCTCAAACATTTGATCGGCAGGACAGGTCTTACAGATTGGGAATTACGAATGCTCTATGGGATCTGCTCGCAGGTTGAGAAGAAGATAAAAGGGATTAACTAAAATGAAGGAGGTTACAGATGAAGGTAGTCGCTTTTAATGGAAGTCCAAGGGAAAAGGGTAATACCTATCACGCTATCCAGATGGTATTCAAAGAGATTAAGAAAGAAGGTATAAAGACTGAACTCATTCAGCTCGGGGGAGCCAATATAAAGGGATGTCGGGCATGCTATGAGTGTTTTAAGAATAAAAATGAACGCTGCATTCAGGACGATGAATTGAATGTGTTCGTTGAGAAAATGGTAGAGGCGGAAGGAATCATTATCGGGTCCCCTACATATTTCAGTAATGTCTCTACTGCAGTAAAGGCCCTTATTGAGAGGGCTGGCCTCGTTGCCCGTGCTAATGACCATCTTTTTAAAAGAAAGGTTGGGGCTGCTGTTGTTGCAGTCCGGAGGGCAGGGGCAACCCATGTGTATTCGAGCATAAACTTCTTTTTTGGGATTGGACACATGATAATTCCGGGTTCAAGTTACTGGAATCTTGGTATTGGCCTTAATCCGGGGGACATACTTAAAGACAAAGAAGGCATAGCAACGTTCAGAGATTTAGGGAAGAATATGGCGTGGCTTCTTAAAAAACTTTATGGATGATAATATTCACCTCTGAAATTCCTTAGATATATAAACACGAAGAAGTGGACATTTACAAAAATATGTATCTCCAAAAGACAATGAACAAACACACTCTTGTGGATTTTTTAGTAAACACATAGTAAATGATTCCAATCCAATATCCTCTGCTTTACAGAGACCATCGAATTTGGATTTGCAACATTTATTATCTTTTGGACATATAAATCCATTTATTATTTCTTCTATCTCTATCTTACCATCGTGTTTCATCTTGGACCTTTTACTAAGGAGTTCATAAGTAAAACTACACCCCCTCACCCTTGCCCCTGGTCGCCTTCGGCGCCGCCAGAGGCGGGTAAACCTCTCCCACCCGGGGAGAGGGAGTAGATTTCCCCTCCCTTGATGGGAGGGCCCGCCTGCCGTCCGTCGGGCAGGGATTGAGGGGAGGGTGTAAAAATATGTGTCTTTACTTATGGTCTTATTAGTAATTGATACTCCCTTTCCCTACGGGTCGAAGACTAAAGGGGAGAGAGGAGGATTACTCTTTTTCATCGTTCTTTGTGTCGCTCTGCAATTTATTTGTTTCATATGAAACCATGCCTTTTAAGGGATGGGAGAGATAAAAATGGCCTCCGAGCGTCTCTATCTCCCTACCTTCTATGAGAACTTTTGCATCTTCGATTTCATCTAAATTTGAGCTCAGGCTCTCATACAGACCTTTAAGGAGGAGAAATTCCATGAGGGCATCGCCTTGGAAATTCCTCCTGAACTCATCTGATAGATCAATATAAAGTATTCTGTTTTCATCTCGATAAATACCGAGGAGTCGTGCATCTTTTGGCATATCTGATATCTTCATGCCTACAGGTCCCTTAAGGAATTCCTCCACTATAGCTTCTGCAATTGCTATCTGGGCGGTCCTCCTCAGTAGCCTTCTTTCTTCTATCTGGAGACGATTACCAACGGGATAGTAAATCTTTAAGGTGAAAAGATCCTCTGCCTGAGGTAAGGGCTCAACTCTCTCTTCTGGGGTTTGCTTATGGGAGACCTTCGAAAAATAAAAATACCCTCCTGCCAAACCGCCTATGAAAAGCAATCCCAGCAGTATTATGATCGACAATCTTTTCGTGTTCGTACTACACTCCTCCCAGTATATGCATAGAGCAAAGAGTATGAAGCGAGGAGCAGAAAAATTTTGGTCTTAACTCTTTACACTTTGCTATTGGCTTTTTGCTATTTTTATTGTCCATATGCGGCAAACCCGTTTATAATGGAATTAATCAGTCTTGTTCTCATCTGTTGATCATAAACGACGGATCTCGGTGAAGGGAATTCGATGACAACAGAAGGAGCACTTGTAGAATTAAGAATGGGTAGAGACATTTCCCTGTAAATAACACTCTTTTTGAATTCATCTTTAAGCGCCTTTCCAATGTTCTCAGAAAGGGCCTTGCTTTTTTCGATATATTTTTTCTGCCTTGATGAAAGACTATAAAGGTCAACGATTTGATCAGAGCCCTCGTCTTTGAACTTAGCAACATAGAGAACAAAATTCTCAGACATTGAAGAATGGAGACTTAAAAATACATCAGGAGTTTTTTGATTGGCAAATTTTATTCTCTCGATAAGAGACATATACTGATCTACCTTGCGTGTCAGAAAGACCTTCTTACCCTTCTTTGAGAGGCTTGTATCTAAATCTTGAGCCAGACCGAGGCTTAAATCTTTCTCTTTAGCATCGCCAGAGGTAATACCAAAATCATATCCGCCATGTCCTGCATCAATGACAAATACCTTGGACAGTATTTGTACGGCTTGCTTCTCACTTTTCTGTATATCGAATACCAGTCTTGCTGGAGAAGAAAGCCTCAGGAGTTTTACCTCCCCCTTTTCTTTCAGATTTATTACTAATGATGTGTCCGTTGGCACTACTTCAAAGGGGGTGTCCTTCTGTGCTATCAGATTGAATGGTCCAGGGAATTCTATTTTTATTTGGGAAGGAGAAGTAGCGGCTTTTATTTTCGTGATAAATGATTCTTCCGACTCAAAGACAATACGTATAAACCCTTCCTGTTTGCTGAACTTCAGCAGGACCTCAGTCTTTTTCTGGGCAAACAGGGGAACTGTCATAACCAGCAAGACGAAAAATAAAAAAAACCCTCTTTTCACTTGGAAATAAGCCCTCCTGTCATTATGAAAAGTAGTTTTTCTCCAAAAGAGTTGTAAAAATAGGGTTCAAGGGTTCTAGTGATTAATGTATGCTTGAATCCTTGAACCCTTGGATCATAGAATCCTCTCAAATGCATTAACTAATTCGGAGTTGAACCCCAATATTTTTTGGTGGAGGCGGCGGGAATTGAACCCGCGTCCGAAAGTACTACTCTCAGGCTTCTACATGTTTATCCTGCCTATTGATTCTCGGATCCCGGGCTGCCGGAAGGCTGGCGTCCTGAAATCCCATCCCCCTTAATCTCACCCCAGGGTCAGGGGAAAGTCCCTGGAGCCAGCCTGCTGTATGACGCTGTCCCCTGAAACACAGACAATTTCAGGGCAGCGTGCCGCTTATTTAATTAAGCAGCAAGTGCCAGTTCGTTATTGGCATTTGTGTTTGTTTCCGCCTTTTTACGTGGTGACGGAACCACGACATGCGACCCGAGCCTCATAACCCCCGTCGAGCCCTTTCGCCCCCGACTTACCGTAATGGGTGATGAGTTATGCGTAATAAACTTTTACACATAACGTATAACGCTTTACGCATTATGACTTTTTATGGCTCTTGCTATTTCTCTCCTTGCCTCTCTTTCTTTTATTGTTTCCCTTTTTTCAAAGAGCCTTTTACCCTTCGCAACTCCGATTTCAACCTTTGCAAAGGAATCCTTAAAATAAATCTTGAGCGGGATCAGCGTGTATCCCTTTGTAGCGGCTTTACCACTCAGTTTGTCTATCTCTTCCCTGTGCATGAGGAGTTTTCTCGTCCTCAGAGGTTCATGGTTCAAAATATTTCCGTGACTGTAAGGGCTGATATGACAGTTCAGGAGGAAAGCCTCTCCTTCTTTAGTAAGAACGTAACTGTCTTTTAAATTAGCCTTGCCCTCTCTCAGGGACTTCACCTCTGTCCCCAATAAGGCAATCCCTGCCTCTACGGTCTCTTCAATATGGTAGTCATGGAATGCCTTTCTATTCTGGCAAACAACTTTCATTGTTTATTTTAACATTTTCTAAGACCTGCCCACGCTGAAATATTTGAACCCTTTTGTCCTGAGTTTCTGTGGTTCATAGATATTTCTCAAATCGAAGAAATAAGGTTCTTTCAGGAGCCTCTTCAGTTTATCCAGTTCGAGGTTTCTGAACTGGTTCCATTCGGTTACAATAACGAGTGCATTGGCACCCTTCACAGCTTCATAAGGGTCTTTGCAGTATGTTATATCAGGTAAAATACTATGTGCACCCTTCATGGAAACTGGGTCGTAAGCCTTAATCTTCGCATCCTCTTTAAGGAGTTTTTTTATGATACTGAGGGATGGGGCTTCCCGGATATCGTCTGTGTTCGGCTTGAAAGAAAGCCCCAGGATTGCAATTGTCTTGCCTTTAAGAGAACCCAGTGCATCCTTGATCTTTTTGATCATTGATTCCCATTGCCTTTCATTTGCCCTCACCGCTGCATCCACAATACCGAGCTCAACACCATGCTCCTCAGCCATCTTTAAAAGGGCCCGTGTGTCTTTTGGAAGGCAGGAACCACCATAGCCTGGTCCGGGGTGAAGAAATTTTGGACCGATTCTCTGGTCAAGACCAATGCCTTTCGCGACCATATGGACATCAGCGCCTACCTTCTCACAGAGGTTTGCAATCTCATTGATAAAAGAGATCTTTGTAGCAAGAAAAGAGTTAGAGGCATACTTAATAAGCTCCGCGGTCTCGATATTTGTTATTAAGAAGGGTGTCTCTATAAGGTAGAGTGGCTTATAGAGGTCGCTCATTATAGCGACAGCCTGTTGACTATTTGCACCAATTATAACTCTATTGGGCCTCATAAAATCCTCTATTGCAGAACCCTCCCTGAGAAATTCGGGGTTTGAAACGATATCAAAATCAACCTGCTCCTTAAGATTCTTCGAGACTATCTTCCTTATCCTGTCGCCAGTCCCAACGGGGACAGTACTCTTCGTGACAATAACCTTATACCCGTCCAGATTTGAGGCTATTTCCTTGGCGACCTCTTCGACATACTTTAGGTCTGCTGAACCATCTCCCCTTGGGGGGGTGCCAACGGCTATGAATATCACCAGAGAAGACCTGACAGCATCTGTAATATCTGTACTGCAAGCAAGCCTTCCTTCTTTCATGTTTCTCTGTACAAGCTCTTCAAGACCAGGTTCATAGAAAGGCATAAGTCCTTCTTTTAAGGATTTTATCCTCTTTTTATCCTTATCAATGCATGTGACGGATACACCAAATTCCGCAAAACAGGCTGCTGTTACTAGGCCTACATAGCCCATTCCAATCATTCCTATATGCATACTGATCTCCTTTTTATATTATCTTCTCGCTTTTCTCCCATGCTTTCACGTATTTTAAAAAAGTATAATAACTGTAAAGAAGTGACAGTATCAATCCATATTTCCCATCGAGGAACCCCAACCTGAAGAAAAACATTTTTGAGAATGTGAGGAAGGGACGCAAGGTGAAGGAGAGCAAACCTGGTCTGAGACCTCTTCTCCCTATCTCTTTTGCTGAAAGAGCTGAGTAGTTTTCCAG
This sequence comes from Nitrospirota bacterium, assembly GCA_043802315.1. Lineage (GTDB taxonomy): Bacteria > Nitrospirota > Thermodesulfovibrionia > Thermodesulfovibrionales > SM23-35 > DASPRG01. The sequence continues at coordinate 7,992 of JAZDLE010000051.1, read as the reverse complement.
CTTCTTTAAGAAATCAGAGAGAGTTCTCGAGGTATGGTGCTCCATAGGATTTTTGAGATACTTTGTACTGCCTTTAACCATTACCTTTTCATGCACCTCGCGCTCTTCAACATATGCCCTGTCTTTCCTGAAAAGTCTGAGGGTATAATCTGGCCACCATCCACCGTGTCTTATCCACCTGCCGAGGAAAAAATTTTTCCTCGGCAGGTAGAAACCGCTGTGGCTTTTGTCATCCAGCGCCATAGAAATTTCTGATTTCAGTTCTGGTGTTAGCCTCTCATCAGCATCCAGTATCAAAACCCAGGGCGTGGACGCCCTGTCAATGCCTTTCTGTTTCTGCTTCGCATATCCTTTCCATTCTTCCTGAAATACTTTCTCTGTGTATTTTTTACAGATATCAATGGTTCGGTCAGAACTGAAGGAATCTATTACTATTATTTCAGAAAAATCCTTTACGCTTTCGAGGGCGTCTTTAATATTTTCCTCTTCATCCTTTGTTACGATCACTACTGATATGGGTATCAATAATTCCCTCCAAAGGGGATAGCTCTTTTTGTATGGTATATTAATGTATGATTGTTATTCCTGCAATAGATTTGAAAGAGGGGCAGTGCGTCAGGCTTTTCCAGGGTAAGAGAGATGCCGTGACAACATATTCGAACGATCCTGTTGCTACTGCAAAAAAATGGGAATCCTATGGGGCGCGACTGCTTCATGTTGTTGACCTCGATGGTGCATTCACAGGCAATCAGGCAAACTTCGATGCAATAATAAAAATCAGGCAATCAGTAAAAATTGCCCTCCAGGTGGGAGGGGGCATAAGGAATATGGAGGATATTACAAAACTCTTTTCAGTGGGTATCGAGAGAGTCATTATTGGGACTGCAGCTATAGAAGATCCTGAATTTGTAAAATCTTCCTGTAGTAGATATCCTAAAAGGGTCCTGATCGGCATTGATGCAAAAGAAGGGATGGTAGCTATCAAGGGGTGGGAGGAGGTTACATCTCTTGATGCAAGGGAATTTGCAGGGCATTTAGAGGTTGCAGGCGCAGCAGGTATTGTATATACAGACATAGCGAGAGATGGCACGCTCTCAGGTCCGAATATCGAGGCTATAAGAATGATGGTCGAATGTGTTACCGTCCCCGTAATCGCTGCCGGTGGAGTCTCAACCATTGAGGATATTAAGAACATGATACAGATAGAAAACCTTTGGGGAGTGATAACGGGAAAAGCAATTTATTCAGAAACACTGGATCTCAGCGAAGCAATTAAAATTGCTCATGGGGAAAATTAAAAGTTTGAGAGACAAAATAGAGACAGGAAAGGCCGTCTCAGAATTTTTATAATCGACAGGATATTAATATGGCAATTACAATTCCCTTGCAAATTAAGGGTTTATTCGTTTACGCCTCAAGAGGTTTTACTCTAAGGTGTCGTATAAAAATTCTTCATCAGCCTTCCCTGTCTAACCTGGTTTTACTGCATTTTTGGTCCTGTCTGTATTTTTGGAGGGCAGGTGCTGGCTAAGAGAATAATACCCTGTCTCGATGTAAAAGACGGACGTGTGGTTAAAGGGGTGAGCTTTGTCAATTTGAGGGATGCAGGTGATCCTGTTGAGAATGCAAAGTTCTATGATGAGCAGGGAGCCGATGAGCTGATATTTCTTGATATCACTGCTTCTCATGAGAAGAGAAAGATAATCTTAGATGTTGTCATGAAAACTGCAGCAGACGTATTTATGCCCCTCACGGTAGGAGGAGGTATCAGGACTCTCGATGATATTAGAGATCTTCTTAAAGCAGGCTGCGACAAAGTATCAATTAACACAGCTGCTGTAAAAGACCCCTATTTTATCAGCAAGGCTGCTGAAAAGTTCGGGGCTCAGTGTGTCGTAGTTGCGATCGATGCAAAGAGAGTATATGGTAGATTGCCCGATACCACTGGTGAAAAGTGGTTTGATGATCCTTCGTTTAGGGATGTTTGTCTTAAACTGCCTGAAAAAATCCCCCCTATTCCCCCCTTAGTAATCCCCCCTCGCCCCCCTTTAGAAAAGGGGGGATGGGGGGATACAGATCACCCCTCTTTAGTTCCCCCCTTAGTAAGGGGGGACACAGAGGGGTCAAAGGGGGGCGAGGGGGGATTATGGGCAATCTCAACTCATGGCGGAAGAAGGATGAGACTTATAGATGCTGTTCGCTGGGCAAAAAAAATGGAAGAGCTCGGAGCAGGTGAGATCATGCTTACCAGTATGGATAAGGACGGGACTAAAGACGGATATGATATTGAATTAACTCGTGCTATATCAGAGTCTGTCTCTATCCCTGTTATTGCCTCAGGTGGAGCAGGGAATCTCGAACACTTATTTGAAGCCCTCGCATATGGGAAGGCAGATGCAGTACTTGCGGCATCCATATTCCATTACAGGGAATACACAATTAGGGAAGCAAAGGAATATTTAAAGTCAAAGGGACTGCCTGTGAGGCTATAGCAGTTCTTTCTATCCTCAAGGAGCCGATTATTTCAGTGGCTGCTGGTAAGACCCTGAATGTACATGTGTCATTTCCTTTGATGCCTATTACCTCTACCTCAGAAAGATTTTTAGCATCAGAAAACCTTGCACAGAGAGAAGCGGCAACTTGTAAGGCCTCATCAGTAATCTCTCCTATTACCAATGTAATCGGGCTTCCGTAACCTTCAACCTTTAAAAGGTGCCCCTTAACTGGTAGGGAGCATATTTTATCATTCTCAGCCTTATTTCTCCCAACAATAATCTTACAAGATGGAGAGAACCTGAAGTGCCTGCCTATCTTCAAAAGGTTTAGATCATGAAAATCCGGATCAGAGGTGTAAGTGAGCAGGTCTTTAATCCTATATGCAAAATTAGGTTCTGTGAGGAGGCAACCTCCTGCAGGTGGTGGATAGTCTGTAAGATCGAATTCTCTCGCAAGGGCTATCTGTGGTTTTCTTGACCTGCCCCTAAAGTCATAGAACATATCTCTATTTATGATTCCTTTTGCTTCAGGGACTGTAACCTTCAAGAGTTTTGCGCTCAGTGGTCTTAACACATAATCTGTAACGCCTGCCTCCTTATCAATAAGATAGAGTACATCTTTTCTCTGGCTCATTGGTCTCTGGCCGAGCACCTCACCTGAAACAATGAAATCTGCCCCTGTCTGCTTCATAAAATCTTTTGCCTCTTTGAGCATAAGGATTCTGCAATCTATACAGGGGTTCATATTCTTACCGTAACCAAATTTAGGTTTCTTTACTATCTCCATGAATTGATCTGATATATCGCAGAGTTTGACCTCAAACCCGAACTTTTCTGCAGCGGGAAAGAGGTCTTTAGGGCACGAATACCTGTCAGATATTTCATGCTCAAAGGGGGTTAAGAATTTTAACGCCTTTACCTCGATTCCCTGCCTGAGCACAGCAAGGATTGCGAGGGTACTGTCAAGGCCACCTGAGAATAATGCTACTGCTCTATGAGTCATGGATCTTCACCATATTAAATGATTTCGCCAAATAGGGTTCCAGGATTCGAGGGTTCAAGTGCTTTTAAGTACTCAACTCCTTGAGTCTTGACCCATCACTTTATTATATCGGAACTTTTTAGAGATGAACCTTAATGTATTTCTAATTTATCACGATTTACAGCTAAGGACTTTCGCAATTGATCAGGAGTTGCTACTGCTGTACCGACTTTGCCAACAACTATTCCTGCTGCATGGTTTGCGATAACAGCAGCTTCTTTCATACTTGCACCTGCTGCAAAGGCAATTGTAAAAGCTGCTATTACCGTATCTCCTGCGCCTGTTACATCGTATACATCTCTTGTAACAGTAGGGATATGTGTCACTTTTTCTTTTTCAAAAAGACTCATGCCCTGTTCACCCCGTGTAATAAGCACCGCGTCACACGATAGGTTTTTCAGAAGTGTCCTTCCAGCATGTATGAGAGATTTCTCGTCCTCGATTTCTATACCTGAAGCAAGGGAAGCCTCTGTAAGGTTAGGGGTAATAAGGGAGACATTGTTATACAGTTTGAAATGGCCTACCTTCGGGTCAACGGAGACGAAGATATGAGAAGGCTTCGAATTCTTGAGCACCTCTCTTATAAGTTCTGAGGAAACAATACCTTTCTTATAGTCTGATATAATTACTGCATCGTGGTCAGGTATTGCCCCACTTATGTACTGTAAAAGTCCCCTGAAGACCTTTCCATCTAAGCTATCCTTATCTTCCTTATCAAACCTCACTACCTGCTGATTATGGGCAATCACTCTTGTCTTTACTATTGTGGTTCTTGAACACTGAAAAACACCCTGACATTGTATGCCCCGTTCATCAAGAAGGTTCATCAAAATATCTCCAGCCCTGTCATTGCCTATCACCCCTACGATTGATGCATTACCTCCGAGAGCCACTATGTTATGTGCTACATTTGAGGCCCCTCCAAGGAGAAAGTCCTCTTTTGCAACCTCTACAATAGGGACAGGAGCTTCTGGAGATATCCTGTTTACCCTTCCCCATATATAGCGGTCGAGTATTAAATCCCCTATAACGAGTATTCTTTTCTTTCTAAATTCTCTTAGAATCCTGTTGTAATTCATAGTGGACTCCGTTTAAATTTTATTCTTTCTCAGCTTTATTTTTCAACTACTAATGCGGCTATAAGTAAAGCTACATTGATGTCATTCCCGCTTGTCGGGCATCTTTCTGAAAAACCCAGAAGGATTGCGGACAAGCCGCAATGACAGAAAGTGATAAGAATGTCGCCTTACTAATGCCCGTCTTAGTAACTACCTCGATAGCATCAAAATCTCGGCATGAGAACTAAAAAACAACGGTATTTTTAGAACTAACAGTTAAACTCGTTATTCCCTGTAGTCTTGCTACAGGGTGTCCGATAATCCCCTCCCCCTTGATGGGGGAGGGATAGGGTGGGGGTGTTTATAAGGTTTTATTTTCACCCTCCCCTTACTCCCCTCCCGTCAAGGGAGGGGAGATTTTTTATACCCTGCGGTCTTGCCGCAGGGTTATTCATTTGCTGTTAACCCTAAAGTTTATTTTTGGTCAATGGAGAATATATTTTTGTCTCTTGACTTCAATAATTTCACACAGAGGAGTTTACACTACCAATCATGTGAAAAATCTTGACAACCCACGTAATTTAAGCAATAATTATTTCGGAAAATGAATCCCATCGGAAAATTTCGTATGGGCATGAAAGCATGAATGTGACCTATGGGGTAATAATAGTTATTGAAGATGCCTCAGCGTTAATAATAATCACCCTCCTTTTTAACTTTTCAAGGTTTATCCCCAACTCTAAAACTGCCTATCTTAGGCTTATGAAAAATGGGAGGAAGAATGAGGGACAAGAGAAGAGTGGGGAGAGAAGAGGAGGAAAGTACGAAGAAATTAAAGAAAGTTGAAGTCCTTTTAGTCGAGGACAATCTGAATGATGTTGAACTTGCGCTCAGGGCGCTGAGTAAACACGATCTTGCCAACAAGGTACATGTCGTGAAAGATGGGGTAGAAGCATTGGAGTATATTTTCGCCACTGGTGCCTATGCTGGAAGGGACATTAAGGATAAACCGAAAGTGATATTCCTCGATTTGAAACTTCCCAAGGTAGATGGCTTAGAGGTTCTACGAAAAATTAAGTCCGATGAACGAACAAAAGTAATTCCTATTGTAGCATTGACATCTTCAACCGAAGAGCGAGACATTGTAGAAAGTTACGAACTGGGTGTGAATAGCTACATCGTCAAGCCAATAGATTTTGATAAATTTATTAATGCTATTTCAAAAATTGGCCTTTACTGGATAGTTTTAAACAAGCCACCACTTGAGTAATAGGCAGAGGGTGGTAAGGGCATGAAAAATGGAGGGCTATGGAAAAAGAACTTCGGATCCTGATGCTCGAGGATGCTCCCACTGACGCCGAGTTGATAGAGTACCAACTCCGCAGAGCAAAGATTTCTTTTACTTCAAAACGTGTAGAGACAAGAGAAGATTTTGTCAGAGAACTCCATGACTTTGTCCCGGATCTTATTCTATCGGATTATCGTCTTCCTACCTTTGACGGCTTAAAGGCATTAGACATCACACTAAAAGAATTCCCCGATATGCCATTCATTTTAGTTACGGGAGCACTCGGTGAAGAGAAAGCTGTTGAGATTCTTAAAAGCGGTGCGAGTGATTACATTCTGAAAGACAACTTATCCAGGCTCTCCCATGCAATCTTGAGAGCTATTCGGGAAGCTGAGGAAAGGAGAGAGCGCAAGCGGGCGGAAAAAGCCCTTGAAGAAAGCCTTATGGTGATCGGCCGAGCAAAGCGGGAGTGGGAGTCCTCGGTTGATTCGATCCCGCAGCTCATCTGCCTGATTGACTGCCAGGGTTGTATCCTCCGTACAAATCGAGTGGTTGAGCAATGGAACCTTGGGCAGGTCGTAAACGTCAAGTGCAAGAGTTTACATGAACTTTTGCATCCCGGCTGCGCTGATTCAGCCTGTTATATGGAGGCATTCTGGTCACAGGCATGGGAGGAACTGACCCATGGCCGATCTACCGAATGTGAGGTCAATGACAGGGTAATAGGACGTTACCTTCATGTCCAAGTCCGAGCGATTTCGCCTGGAATATGCAGAAAAGGTGAAGAAACAGCCAGCTATGCAGTAGTCGTTGTACGTGACATCACCGAACGCAAGCAGGCAACTAAGCGCCTTGAAGAGTACGCCGCCGAATTAGAGATAGCAAATAAAGAATTGAGGAGGCTCGGTGAAATCAAGTCTGAATTTGTCGCGGTTGCTTCTCATGAATTACGAACCCCCCTTGCTACCATTAAGAATGCGATCCAGTTATTGCTTCAAAGGAAAACAGGTGATATCAACGAAAACCAAGAAAAATTTCTTTCTTTGGCTGAGAAAAACATCAATCGCCTTACAAATATCCTAAACAGCCTCTTGGACCTTTCCAAGATTGAATCTGGAAGAATGGGGCTGAATTTTGAAGAAATAAATCTCAGAGATCCTATTGAACTCATCCTCTCCTCATTCAAGCCCCAGGCAGATGGAAAGTCTATTCAAATCAAAATGGAAGTCGAAAAAGATCTACCCTCTGTTTACGGTGACCGCGAAAAAATCGTACAGATCATGATGAACCTTGTTGGAAATGCAATCAAGTTCACCACCGAGAGTGGAGAGATTTCTGTCTCAGCAAAACCTTATCATGGAGATGGAAATATGGTAGCTATATCTGTTAGAGATTCAGGGATTGGGATCCCGGAGGACCGGCTGGAAAAGGTTTTTGAAAAGTTTTACCAGGTTGAAGGATCGCTCCACCGATCCGTAGGTGGAACAGGATTGGGTCTTGCTATCACAAAAGGGTTGGTGGAAGCTCATCATGGAAAGATCTGGGTAGAAAGCGATGTTGGAAAAGGAAGCACCTTTACCTTCACATTGCCCATATCAAAAGGGGAGAAGAGGGACCTCCGATTTCGATACATCCTGGACAAGGAGTTTCAGCGCGCCCGGGAAAATCATTCACATCTCACCCTCTTTCTTATCGAGATATCAGATGAAGGAGCTGAGGTGAAAGACACTTTATTAGACCAATTAGAAGAGAAGTTAAAACAATGCCTTGGCAGAAAGACAGATGTTGTGTTGAGATTTGGCAGGGGGAAAATATTATCTGCCTTATGTGAGGCAGATCTCGAAGGTGCTCGGGTGATCCGTCAAAGGATTGATGAGGAATTGCAAAAACATCCCATCGAAGGTCAAGATGTATCACTCAGTACTAAAGTAGGTATGGCAACCTACCCTGAAGAGGCTCTTTCGAAGAGAGAACTATTCAGAAAAGCCAAAGAATACTTAAGGGGGTAAAATGAGTCAAAAAAAGGTTTTGCTTGTAGATGATGAAATCGATTTAGTGGAAACCATACGTTTTTCTCTGGAGAATGAGGGGTTCACCGTTTTGGTCTCT
>JAZDLE010000050.1:0-12066 GCA_043802315.1 Nitrospirota bacterium | reverse complement strand
TATGAGATATTAAAATCTCTCGGCCTCAGAAAAAAAGGTGTAGAGATTATATCCTGTCCTACCTGTGGCAGGTGTAGAATTGACCTGAGGAGACTGGCAACAGAGGTTGAATTCAGACTCAGGGAGATTGATAAACCAATGAAGATTGCCGTGATGGGTTGTGTTGTCAATGGTCCCGGAGAGGCGAGAGAGGCTGATTTCGGTATAGCAGGCGGTAAGGGGATAGGAATCCTTTTCAGGAAGGGGAAAATCATTAAAAAGATAAAAGAGAAGGATCTTCTCGATGAGTTGATGAATGAGGTTTCCCTATGGAGATAATCAGGATACCGAAGATTATGCAGGAGACATCAAAGGAATGCCTTAAAGAGGGTAAGACGATAGGCTTCGTACCGACAATGGGAGCTTTTCATGATGGCCACCTCAGCCTTCTAAGGAGTGCGAAACAGGGAAATGATAAAACCGTTGTCAGTGTCTTTGTAAATCCGACCCAGTTTGGGCCTTCAGAGGACTTTGAGAGATATCCAAGGGACATCGAGGGTGATACGGAAAAACTTCAGAGAGAAAAGGTGGATATAATCTTCATGCCCGAGATATCCTCGATGTATCCTGAGAGGTTCCTGACCTACGTGGAGGTGGAGAAGATTTCAGAAAGACTCTGTGGCTTAATCAGGCCAGGTCATTTCAGAGGTGTAGCAACAGTCGTAACAAAACTCCTGAATATTGTGAAACCAACAAGAGCCTATTTTGGTCAGAAGGATTTTCAGCAGAGTAGTATAATAAAGCAGCTCGTAAAAGACCTTAACATAGATGTTGATATTGTTGTATGTCCAACGGTAAGGGAGCAGGATGGTCTTGCGATGAGTTCAAGAAACGCCTATCTTGATACAGCACAGAGAAAAGCAGCAACTGTCATATACAGATGTCTTAAAGAGGCCTCAGATTTAATAAAGTCCGGGGTAATAGACGGAACATATATTCAAGGTTTTATGCAAGAGAGAATCCTGAAGGAACCAGTGGTATCAGCAGTTGATTATGCAGGTGTGTATGACCCTGAGACCCTGGTAGAGGTTTATCAGATTAAAGGCGATATACTTCTTGCAGTTGCATTGAGGATTGGGAATACAAGATTCATAGATAACATGCTGGTTACAGGGAGCAAATAATAGTACAGCAGCTTGTTTTTTTTAAGGTTTGCTGGGAAGGGTAAGAGATGCTTCAAAGAGTCCATATTCAGGTACTGGATAACCCTTTAGAGGAAATTATCTTGAATGAAGATGAGTTCAACCCCTCTCCAACGAACAGACAACTTACAGAGGAACTCAGGAAGGAGATGAATGATTTCTTTCCTTCTGTCGTCTTTGTGGAATATATAGACCTGTTTATGGATGGGGAAGAAGAGTTTGAAGAGATAAGGGAGCTTTTACAGTTTGGAGTTATCAATACCCCCATTGTCTTAATAAACGGGGTGCTTAAAATACAGGGGAGCATACCAACCTCGGTAATCAAACAAGAGGTAGAGATACTGCTTTCTTCAGGACCAGTACATTAAAGGCATTTAGCATAGAGCGAATAGCATAGAGCTTGCTACTTTTGGGTTTTTAGCTTTTGGTCTCTGCTCTATGCACTTTGCTCTTGACTCTCTGCACGATTTTTACAGTTGAACTACTTACTGGACAGTAAGTCCTTTACAGTGGGGAAGAGCCTCAGATGGGTATGAGGCAAAAAAAGGGCAGACATATATTCATCCATAAAACCCCTGGATATAGAAAGCTCTATATATGTCATCTTTGAAGCAATGATACCAGCCTCTTGTCTGAGTTCCTTGGAGAGAAGGCATAAGTATGCCCCGGTAATCGAGGCATTACCCAGGAAAAAGAACCTTTCTCTCAGAAGATCAGGTAACATCCCCAAGATGATGGCTTTGTCAATATCAATACAGTTACCGAACCCCCCTGCGATGTAAACTTTTTCTATTGCATCCAGTTCGAGGCCAACCTCCTTCAAAAGGAGAGACACACCAGCATACATTGCAGCCTTTGCCCTCAAGATATTTTCTATATCAACCTCTGTAAGGACAACCTCTCTGCCATCATCTCTGGAAAAGAGGAACTCTGGTCCTTCGAAACCTTCCTTTATCCTGCCTGTCCTCAGTCCTTTAACAAATTTGCCTTTTCTGTCTATAACACCCTTCAGGAACATCTCTGCTAAAGCATCAATCATGCCCGAACCGCATATGCCTATTGCCTTTGTATCACCAATAACTCCGAGGGTTGGCTCAAATGTCTGTGGATCAATAGTGACCGATTCCACAGCCCCTTCAGTAGCCCTCATCCCATGCCTTATTCCACTTCCCTCAAAACATGGACCAGCAGAACATGCAGCAGTCACAAGCCAGTCACTATTTCCTACTACAATCTCTCCATTTGTGCCTATGTCCATAAAAAGGGCTATCTCATTATGTCTGTGCATCTTTGAGGCAAGAACTCCTGCAACGATATCGCCTCCAACATAACTTGCAACACAGGGTAGCGAATAAATGGGAGCCTTGGAATTGATCTTGATCCTGGAGGTTTCTGCCCTCCATCTGGGGAAGAAATTCACTGTGGGGATATAAGGTTCTTCTCTGATAGAGGCAGGGTTGAGTCCCCAGAAGATATGGGTCATGGTGGTATTACCTGCCACAACAGCTGATTCAACGTCCTCTCTTCTTACGTTGCGTCTTTCTAATATCGGGTTTAAGAGGTCATTCACATCTGAAACAACAGTGCCCCAGAGTTCACTGAGTCCTCCGCTTTCTGTAGCATAGATTATGCGTGTGATAACATCGTCTCCATACCGCATCTGGGAATTATAGGTGGAGCCCACATCAATGAGTTGCCCATCTGTGAGATTTACCAGATAGACAACAACGGTGGTTGTACCGATATCTACTGCAAGTCCGTACCTATCTTTTTCAACATCTGCTGGTGAGATGGAGACGATATCATGGCCAACGGTATATCCGAGGGTTATTTTCCATCCGGCATCTCTGAGTGTATCTGCAAGATATGAGACAAACTCATGATTGAATCTCATTCCAGTTATGTCTCTTTCTTCTAATGATCTTCTCAATCTTTCAAGGTCACTTATGTTATCTTGGATTGTAGGAGGAGGAAGATTCAGCGTAATTTTCCTCACGATAGGAGATATCTCAGCACCCAAAGATTTCAGTAGTTCAAGGAGGTTTCCAGACTTTGATAGTGCTATCTTGTCTCCTATGATAAGCTTCGATTCTTTTGGGATATCAATGAAGATATCCTCCTCTGGAAAGGTCTGGCATGCAAGGCTAATCCCAGCCTTTATCTCCTGAGGTTCGAGCTTGCCTGTTAAGGTAATCCTGCGCTTTCCCTCAAGGATTCTGACACGACATTTACCACATATTCCTTTTCCCCCGCATGATGAAACAAGGTATATGCCATGCCTCTTCAATGCCTGCAGCAGGCTTTCCTCTTCCGAGATCGGGAAAGTTTTTCCTGTGGTTAACTTAATGTCCACCCTTGAATCCTATTTATAGATACCGATACCCTATCGGCAATCAGATACCTCAATAGCCTCCATAACCAACAGTTACCTTATCACCTTCAACGATAACCGGAACCCTTCGAACACCATCAGAGTACCTGAGCATTTCCTCTAATTTTGTGTTGTCTGACTTAACATCGTAATATTCAGCGCTGTCTCCATAGGCCGACCTGGCCTTTTCGGTGAAAGGTCAGTTAGCTTTACCAAAGATAATAATCTTTTCTCCCATACAATTGCCTCCTCATTCTTTTAAAAAAATCCATTGATGAATTTTTACCCAGAAATTCGCTCTTACGTCAGAATCATTATAGCAAAAGTTACTTTCAGATTACATTGTCATTGCGAGCGTGAGCGAAGCAATCCCACTGAGATTCCTCGCGGAGTTTATCCTGAGCCGAACAATGAGATTCTTCGTCCGCCTCTGGCGGACTCAGAATGACAGATGGTGAAGGGCTCGGAATGACCATTGGATAAGATTGCTTCGTCGTTTGTCCTCCTAAGGCGGACCTCCTCCTAAGGCGGACCTCCTCGCAATGACAGGCAAGGTATCCCGTTATGAGCCTCAATTTTATATGCTATAATCCTTGTATAAAATGGAGAAGGACGAGGATAAAGGAGGGATAAAAGGTCGGAAAAGGAAAAAATATCTCTTCTTTTTCATCATCCTCATTTTTTTCTTTACTTCTCTAATAGGCATTTTTTTCTTTATTCAAACTCCCGCTTTCATCAACGGACTGGGATCAGTTTTAGAAAGTAAGCTTGGTTATAAGATAAGTGTGCAAAGCCTTTCTTTTTCTCCTAAGTTAAAAGGGGAAATTTCTCATCTAAGGATAACGAGATCGAAAGATGGTGTTTTGTCTTTTCACAGCCCTCACGTAGATTTCGAGGGAAAAATCACGAAACACTTAAAGGGAGAAATAGAAAACATCACCTTAAAACAACCGAGGCTTCAATTTCGGTTCGAAAAGAAAAAGAAGATGGACATCTCCTTCCTTAAAAAACTTCCTCCTGTCCATCTATTAACCATTGAGAAGGGGGAGGTTGAGCTTTCCTTTGTCTCCTCTCCCCAGGTTATCAGACTGGAGGAGATTAATCTTCAGATTAAAGATTTTTCACCTGAGGAGGGAGGAGTTGTGAGTTTTCAAAGTCTCCTCCATATCCTCTCAAATGAAAAAGGAGGCATGGAAGGGCTTGGATGGGTTAAGGGTTATATCAATCTTAGCAGTCTTTTCCCAAGACCATCAGGGAAAGGTTTTATAGAATTTCATATAGATTCAGGTTCATATCGTTCTACTTCCTTCCAGAACCTGGTATTTACATTTCCGATAAATTTAGATAGGGAAAAGATAGATATTGATTCAGCCTCTCTGGCCTTAGATTCCTTAGCGTACAAAAGAGATGATAAGGTTACTACCTTAAAGGATTTAAAATTACAAACTTTCTTTCTCTACGATTTCAAATCAGATACGATAAGCTCTCGTGTAATCGAGGGCAAGATGTCAAACTGGGGGGTCTTTCAAGGTTCTTTCAGGGGAACTCTCCGTAGTGACTTCCCCTGGAACGCCTCCTTTGAAGCTCCCTCCATAAACTTTGCAGAGGTTTTCTCCCTTTTCAAACCCCTGTTCCCGCCTGAATATCAAAAGTGGTTTATCAAAGGGAAGGGGAGTATGGAAACCCATCTTGAAGGGGAAAAATTTTCCTGGACGGGAGATATGATACTCCACTTCAGAGAGGGAGAGTTTAGCTCATCAGACGGAACCAGGGCAGGTCAGGGAATAACAGGGAAGGTAATTCTCAAAATTCATTCCCCTCCATCAAAAAACAAGGTTACCTTCAAACTCTCTTCAGAAGTTGGAGGAGGGGAATTCCTTTGGGGGAAATTCTATAAAGATTTCTCAGGAAAGAGAGTTACGTTTTTTTCGCAGGGCAATTTTTTTTTGAACTCTCCCAGACTCCTAAAATTTCAGAGTTCTCTTGATTTCTTAGGAACGGGAAACTATTCTCTCTCTGGTTCTATCCAGAGGGAAGAATCCTTCCTTCATTTAAAGGCTGAAAAAGTCTCTCATAGTATGATGCTATCCCTTTTTAGGGATTATTTAAGCCAGAATGTTCCTTTCCTCAAAAGTCTTCAACTTGGAGGAGATTCTCAGATGGATATGAGAACAGTTATAAAAGGGGAAGCTCTCTCTTTAGAGGGAATCCTCGAGGTACAGAATGCCTCTCTGAAGATTCCGGACAAATCTTTCTCTATAGACCAGTTAGGCCTCATGCTTCCCTTCGATCTTTTTTATCCCTCTTCATCTGAACCTTACAGGAAGGAGAGAGAAAAAGGGCATGGTTTTTTAAAGATAGGGATCATAGAAAAGGATAAAGAAAGATTAGAAGGCCTGGCTATTCCCGTGGTTCTCTCACAAAACAGTTTTTATATTCCTGAAGATATAAACATATCCCTCTTCGGAGGAAAGATCAAAGTCACAGGTTTCAGAGGAGAAGAAATCCTTTCTCCTTCAAAACAATTTTATTTTGGTGTAGAGATAGAGGAAATGGATCTGGGTTCATTAAGTCAAAATCTGGCTGAAGTTGATCTTCCGGCTTTTCTGAACGCTGATTTCCCTATCATCGGGTATCAAGATGGAATATGGTCTGCTCAGGGGAAAGCAGTGGCAAAGATATTCAAGGGAGAGGTTGAAGCAACGAACCTTTCTATCAGGGATCTCTTTTCTCGCTCTCGAAAGATAAATGGTGACCTCTCTTTTAAAAGGATAAACTTGGAAAAAGTTAGTGAAAAGATTAAGATAGGTAAGATGACAGGAATTATACAGGGCTCTATGAGAAATCTGGAAATAGAGTATGGCCAGCCTTCCCGCTTTGTCCTTGATATAGAATCAGTTAAGACTGAAGGTGTTAAACAGAAGATTAGTGTGGATGCTGTTCAGAATATCTCGATTCTGGGCACCGGCTCTGAGGGCATGGCAGGAGTCCTCAGTAGTGGGATAAAAAGCTTCTTTAAAGAATATCCTTACAGCCGAATAGGTATACGATGCACTTTAGAGAATGATAAATTCTCTGTCAGGGGTAAGATTCATGAAGGCAGTACAGAATATTTAGTCCGACGTGCTTTCTTGAGAGGCATTGATGTAGTGAATCAGAATCCCCAGAACGTCATTAGCTTCAGAGATATGCAGGAGAGGATTAAAAGAATTTCGAGAACCAAATAAGGATATCTGTTACGGGAGGAAGACATGAAAAGGAGAATGAGATTTTTAACCATGGGATTGATGCTCTTCATAGCCGCATGCGTTACAGTAAATATTTACTTCCCTGCAGCTGCCGTACAGAAGGCAGCGGACGAGATCGTTGATGATGTTCGAAAAGTAGAAAAGAAGGACGAGCAAAAATCTGAAGAGAAACAAAAAATAAATAAATTATTTCAGGAACTAAAAAGTCTCAGTTGGGGACCGGCAGAAGCCTCTGCCCAAATAGATATCGAAGTCTCTACTCCTGCCATTCGGGCACTCAAGGATTCCATGAAAGAAAGGTTCCCCCAGCTAAAACCTTTTTATGATAAAGGGAATATCGGTGAAGGCAATATGGGTTTGTTAGAGACCAGGGATTTAGCAAATTTGAATCTGAAGGAAAAGGCTGACCTTTCGAGGTTGGTAGAACAGGAAAATAAAGAACGCAAAAACCTTTACACAGAGATCATGAAAGCCAACAAGTTTGGTCCAGAAGTCTTGCCCCAGATCCAGAAAATATTTGCCAATAGCTGGCGGGACAAGTCTCAATCTGGCTGGTGGGTCCAGAAAGATAGCGGTGAGTGGGAGAAGAAGAAGTAACAGTTAGGCTTTCATCCATTCTCTATAATCAGAATAATCCGGAACAATGCGTTCGTATTCTTCAGTCATTAATGGCGATGATATCATGAAGTCAGCAGAAGATCGGTCGCAGGCTACGGGAATGTTCCAGACAACAGCGATCCGGAGAAGGGCTTTTACATCTGTGTCATGAGGGAGTGGTTCAAGGGGATCCCAGAAAAAGATCATGAAATCAATATCACCCACTGCAATCCTTGATCCGATCTGCTGGTCACCACCTAAGGGCCCGCTTTGGAGTTTAATAACTTCTATACCCAGTTCCTGCTCTAGTAGTTTGCCTGTTGTCCCTGTAGCATACAGCTCGTGTTGAGCAAGGAGGTCTTTATTAAACCGTGCCCATTCTAATAGATCATGCTTTTTATTATCATGTGCGACAAGGGCAATTTTCTTTTTCTGCCCCATCGCTAACTTTTTGTATCTCATATAGTTTTTACCTCTCTTCTTAGATTGTATTTATCTAAACTTAATATTATACCAGATTCTATTTCCCTTTTTTGGTGTTACCATAAGAGAAGCATTTCCAAATCCGCGATTGAATAGAAAAGAGCTTTCTTATATTTTGTTGAAAGAACAAATAATTTGTAATCTCCCCTTTCCCCTTTTTAAAAAAGAGGGGTATTTATTCTTTGGCTATGACAAGAGCTTGCATTTATTCCCCCTTCTAAAGGGGGATAGAGGGGGATTACTAAATATCATTGCGATATGTGAGTTACTAAGGAGTTCATAAGTAAGGCATCATTATTGAAAAATCTCCCCTTACCCCTCTTTTCCAAAGAGGGGTACATTACCTCCCTTTGGCAAAGGGAGGTTAGGAGGGATTTTATAATTAATGTCTTCATACTTATGACCTTATTAGTAAATGTTAAAATTGTCATGGAAATCGGAAGATGGGTTTAACGAAAAAGAACATCCTTTTAACAGGACTTCCGGGAGTCGGTAAGACAACATTCGTTAAGAAGCTCTCTGAGGAATTATTGGGCTTACATCCTGTTGGTTTTTACACAGAAGAGATACGTGAAAGAGGCGTGAGAAAGGGGTTTGATTTGATAAGCCTCGATGGAAGAAGAGGGCTCCTTTCCCATGTAGAGATAGAAAGCCCTTACAGGGTTGGCAAATACAGGGTTGACGTTAAAGGCTTTGAGGATTTTCTTGAATCCATTGCATTTTTTGCCCCTGCACTCAATCTTATTATTATTGATGAGATAGGAAAGATGGAATGCCTGTCGCCTAAATTCAAAAAACTCATAACAGAGATTCTTGATTCCGGGAAAGTGCTTATTGCAACTGTTGCTTTTAAAGGTGGTGGCCTCATTGAAGAAATAAAGAAGAGAGATGATATAAGGCTCTTTGAGGTGACACAAAAAAACAGGGACTCTCTGTTGTCAGAAATTTTGCTTTATGTTCAAAAGCGGAGTAATAATGTTGATGAATGAGTTGCCCCGCAGCAGAGCTACAAGTTGTTGAGTCTGTCATTCTGGCTTGTCCAGAATCTTTCTGTTTCAAAGAAGGATTCCCGCCAAGCGGGAATGACAAACAGAACAAAAACATTATACAGCGAGGAAGAGCTTCAAGGAATTCTTTGATTAAAGGATTCGAGGAGTCAAGGAGCCCTAATTTAGCTAATGATTGAGATTGACGGGAGCTTTGGTGAAGGAGGAGGACAGGTTCTCAGAACCTCTCTCAGTCTTTCGTGCCTCCTTAATAAACCATTTCGCATCTTCAATATAAGGAAAAAGCGCAAAAAACCAGGCCTCATGCCCCAGCATCTTATGGGAATACGGTCGCTGAAGCTCATATCGGATGCAAGGGTCGAAGGTGATTCCAAGGGTTCTACAGAGCTTTTGTTTGAACCAAATGAAGTGAAGGCAGGGGATTATTTCTTTGACATAGGTACTGCAGGTTCGACTTCCCTTCTTCTTCAGGCGATTCTTCTGCCCCTCATTTTTGCAAAGAATAAATCTTCTCTGTCCCTGAAAGGAGGGACCCATGTTCCCTTTAGCCCTCCTTTTCATTATATCAGCCAGGTATTTATCCCTGCCCTTCATAAGCTTGGAATAGAAGTAAAGGCGAAAATAGAAACGTATGGCTTTTATCCAAAAGGAGGCGGCAAGGTAAGTGTAGAAATCAGGCCAGCAGATGAAGTTAAGAGTATAGATTCTTTAGAGAGGGGAAATATTAGAGGAGTTTATGGTTTTTCAGGAGTTGGGAATCTTCCTCTCAGTATTGCCGAACGCCAGAAAGATGCTGCCCTTAAAATCCTTGCATCACGAGGGTTAGACGCAGAGATAGAGACCCTTTCAGTTTCAACCCCTGGTCAGGGTACATTCATATTCTTAGAGGCTGCGACAGATAATTGTCTTGCCGGCTTTTCCTCTCTCGGTGAGCGAGGTAAAAAGGCAGAGTTAGTTGGTGAGGAAGCAGCTAAACGTTTTCTGGATTATTATTCAACGTCTGCCTGCCTTGACCATCACCTATCTGACCAGATAGTTCTTTACCTTGCTGTTGCCCGAGGTGAATCCTCATTTACAACATCAGAGATATCAGGGCATCTCCTTACGAACCTGTGGGTTGTAGAGAAATTCTTGGGTATCCATTACAGAGTTGAAGGTGAGATAGGCAAACCAGGTAGGGTTACGATTAAGGGTGTAGATGAGCGATCTCCTTCCATTTTTCCCTGAACCATCTCATGATGTCATCATAAGAAGGAGGTGTTACTAAAAACACTTCTATATCTCCGGGAAACTGAAGTTTTGCCCTGTCTTCGTCTTTCATCATGAGCAGACCTGCTTCAGCTTCTGCAAGATTGCTGTCTATCACGCTCAGGATATGCTGAAGCCGTTTATCAGAAAACTCTGTGTAAAACTCGAGGACTTTTGAAAACACCTCTTTTGTGTTCACAACTTTAAGACAATTTCCCCAGTCTACATACGGCCCAAATATTTCTTTATCTTCAAGGGGCAAAAGAGTCCCTCCCTCTTCTAACTTCTTTTTAACGATCTGTTGGATTCTCTCATTAAACCTCGACAGTATATTAAGCATCTCTTCTTCCTGGAGATAAATCATTTCACAGAATATCTTTTTTATCTTCCCGGCGACCTCAAGCTTTTCTATCTGCTGAGCCACCTCATCCCAGTATTTATTGAAAAGTTCTTTATAGTCATCAGGTGCATCGAAGAGAGGATAAATATTCGGTACACAGTAAAGCTTCCTTTTTCCGATGAAACTTTCCGCACTCGGTCTGTCTATCCGTCCTATCTCAACCATATGTATTTACTCCTTTTCTAGTATTAAAACTAAATTACATAATAGTCAATTAAGGGTGCCTGTACGCTGTCATTCTGAATTTATTTCAGAATCTCTAAACAGGAGACCCTGAATCAAGTTCAGGGTGACAAGTCAAACCCTGTAGTCGAAGTCTTTAGCCTGCTTTTAAAATTACCGTTTCTCTTTATCCTGACTTCTTCAATCTTTTTGTAATAACAACTATTATTCCTGAAGCTATCAAGGCTATTAATAGTAATGCAATAGATAATAAGAGATTATTAAAGAGATCAGGGTTTATCAATAATATTGCTCCCAGCCCGAGCATCATCAAACCTGATATGAGTTTCAATACCTGTCCTTGCCACTCTGTCAGTTTTTTAGACCCGAGGGTTATAGCAAAGATTAATACCACAATTCCTAAGGGAATCACGTAAATTACATTATAAAAGATGAGATAAAGGTAATATTGCAATGTCTGAAGATTGTTCAATGTTAAGACTCTTGTGAATACAATCGGGAAGCCAACAGTACAGAGCAATTCGTAGGTATTTGCTGCTATTGCTAAAACAATCGTCCCAATCATCATTGATGGCAGTGACGTTGCTTTTAAGAGATTCCTCATACGCTCAAACAATTTAGGTTTTGCTTTTTCCGGGACAGAGAGAGAAAAGCCCTTTTTAAAAAGAAAAAAATCCTTGATGTTTATTACAGCAATTGTCAAAGCGATTAAACCAGCGATTTTGGTTATTATCTTCAGTTGGCCTGCATGCAGGAAGATGTTGAGCCATGCAGACATGAAGAGGAAATAGATAAATCCTGAAAAAAAGACAAAGGTCCCACCGATCAGGAGCATTCTTTTTCTTGACTGTGCATAAACTAACATACTCAGGAGAAGGAATAGGACAAAGAAAGCACAGGGATTAAAGCTGTCTAAGCCAGCAAGAACTATGGTTAAGACAGGCAGTGCCATTTTTGAGGTATCCATTTTCCCAATGATTGGAAGGGTGACTATCTTGCCTTCCTCATCGTGTTCCGGTTCTTTTTTTGCAGACCTCTCTGAAACCGTGAGAGGATCGATACAGATATGCTCGATACAGTATTTTATCTTCTCCTCAAGTTTCTTCCCTGTAACTTCATCACTGCTATATCCCACTATGGGTTCAAAATTACCAATAAATGTTATTGGAACAGACGTTGCTTTTATTCCATAAGCCTCTGCCATTTGTACGAAGAATATGGCGTTTCCCCGGTTACGCCAGACTTCATAAGATTTAATCTCCAGTTGCGGATACTTCTGCTGTAATTTCTCTAAAAATACTTTTTCTTTGGTGCAGTGAGGACAGCCATACCCCCAGAAAAGATACAA
>JAZDLE010000049.1:0-19147 GCA_043802315.1 Nitrospirota bacterium | reverse complement strand
TTGATGTCATTCCCGCTTGTCGGGTCGCCTCGGGCGACTCGCTGAGGAGAGAATCTTTCTGAAAAACCCAGAAGGATTGCGGACAAGCCGCAATGACAGAAAGTGATAAGAATGTCGCCTTACTAATGCCCGTCTTAGTAATTTCTTATTATATTAATTGAGTCAAGTATTGTAAAGTTTATTATTATGAGTGCATGTATGACTTTTGCAGTGCTCATGTCATGCTGGCCTGTCCAGAATCCTTGTGAAGAAAGATTCCCGACGAGCGGGAATGACAGTCTGTTCGGATATTAAGCTTAAAGACAAAAGAAGTAATAGAGTAGATATTTTTCCCAATTGCGGAATTAGACAAGGAACAAAAATAAAATCAGAAATTAAATATAGGGAGGTTAGAGCAAGGGGGAAACCCCCTTGCTCTTAAAATTACTACTTCTTCTCTGCAGGCTTTGCAGGTTCAGCTTTCTTCTCTGCGGGCATGATAGCAATACTCTTTGCTACATTCTTACCCTCAACCTCTTTATACTTGACCGTTACCTTATCGCCGACCTTCAGATCTGCAAGCGCCTTCTTCTCTTCGCCCATCATAATCTTGGTCTTGTCTTTGACGGTGACAACAGTCTCCTCAGCTTTGCCCTTCATCATCTTTGTTACCGTGACAGTCATGGCTTTTGTATCGACTGCCTTCACCTCACCAGTAACCTGCTTCACCATCACCTTCTTTTCGGCCGGTGCTGGCGCAGCCTTTTTCTCTTCAGCTGCGGGAGCTGCTTTCTTCTCCTCTACTGCAAGGGAGAGAGAGGTTATGGAAAATACAAAGAGTACTGCTACAAAAATAGCTATTACTTTCTTCACGTGTATCACCTCCTTTCATTTAGGAAATAGGAAGGCAATGATCATGCCAAGAGTAAATTGGTTGTAAACAAACACTTATAAAAAACCTCTTTCCCTTTTAGGAAAGAGTATCCTCTTTTGGGGAAGTAAGATTGAACTTTTCCCATCGGTAAATGAATGTCTTATAACTCATACCGAGAAGTTTTGCTGCTTTTGCTGCGACACCGTGTGACTTGATCATAGCCTTTTTCAGGAGTTCTTTCTCAAATTCTTCGAAATTTATCCCATCATCAGGAAGATCGAAGTCAAGGATATCACCACCATGTGACGATCGTAATTCACTCTTAATATCCTTCAGGCATATATAAGGAGATTCACTCATGAGTAAGGCTCTCTCTATGACAGATTCAAGTTGTCTTATATTTCCTGGCCAGTGATATTCGACAAGTGCCTTTATTGTATTTTCCTCAATCCCTTTTATTCGTTTGCCAAATTCCTGGTTGTATTTTCTCATGAAGAAGTTCACAAGTTCCGGAATGTCTCCTTTTCTCTCACGCAATGGTGGAAGCTCGATGGTTATAACCTTCAACCTGTAATAGAGGTCTTCTCGAAAGTTCTTCTTGATGATTTCCTTCTCAAGGTCCCTGTTTGTTGCCGAGATTACTCGGACATCAATCTTTATGCTTTCACGGCTCCCAATCCTCCTTATCTCCTTATCCTGAAGTACCCTGAGGATTTTCGATTGCATCACTGCCTGGAGGTCTCCAACCTCGTCAAGGAATATTGTTCCACCATTCGTGGACTCGAAAAGTCCTCTACTCCTCGATGCCGCACCTGTGAAAGCACCTATCTCATAACCGAAAAGCTCACTCTCTATGAGGTTTTCAGGGATTGCAGCACAGTTCACAGCAGTAAAAGGCTTTGAGCGTCTTGGGCTGTTATAGTGGATGGCCCTTGCCGCAAGTTCCTTACCCGTGCCGGTCTCACCAACGATAAGGACAGTCGCTGAGGTCGAAGATACTTTTTTCATTATCTCTATCGCCTCTCTCATCTTTCTGGAGCTTCCAATAATTCCTTCCATGCCGAATTTACCGTAAAGTTCTTTCTGGAGCTGCAGATTCTCCTTCAGGAGAGAAGCCCTTTCAGCAGCCCTTTTGACAGTCAGAAGCAGTGAATCTTTATTGAGGGGCTTTGTCAGATAATCAAAGGCGCCTTTCTTCATTGCCTCCACAGCAGAGGATATTGTCCCGTATGCTGTCATAATAATCATTGATGGCTCAAAAGGCTCCTTTGGGATAGCTTCAATAAATTCTATGCCTTCCATGTCTTCCATTTTGAGGTCAGTCAGAACTACATCAGGATGAAGCCCCTTCACAATCTCCAGTCCTTCCTCTCCTGATGAGGCAGTATGGGTCTCATACCCTTCGTCATCCAGTATTGTCTTAAGGATCTCCCTTTGCAGGGGTTCGTCATCTACTACAAGCACAACAGCCACTTTACCGCCTCGTATTTCCCTTTCTCTTTACCGAACAGGAAAAGACATTATGATCGTGCTTCCCTTGCCTTCTAAGCTCTGGAAATCCACCTTTCCGCCGTGTTCCTCGACAACTCTCTTTGTCATGGCAAGCCCGAGACCAAGGCCCGTCTCCTTGGTCGAAAAAAACGGGTCAAAGACTTTTGATAGATTTTCCCTGGAAACACCGATACCCGTATCCTCAATAACGATAGAGACCTTCCTGTCAGATGCCTTTGTGCTCACTGTAAGTCTCCCACCATCAGGCATCGCCTGGAATGCATTGAGGATAATGTTAAAGATACATGTCTTTATCAGGTCAGGGTCTAAGGAGAGCTCAGGCAACACCTCATATTGCCTGTTTATCTCAATACCGTCCTTTTCTGCTTTTGCTAATACCAGTGCCATTACCTCCTCGATAAGACCACCCAAATCAACCTCCCGAAGGCTCAGCTGTATTGGTCTTCCATAATCCAAGAAATCCCCTGCAAGTTTGTTCAGGCGCTGTATTTCCTGCTTTATACTTATAATAAGGGACTCGAATTTCTCTTTTTTGCCGTTTTCCAAAGGTACATATTTTTCCTTGAGATGATCTATCGAAAGGCTGATAAAATTCAGGGGATTTCTTATCTCGTGGGCAATGTCCCTTGCAAACTGTCCTATCCCTGAAAGGTGTTCGACCTCGCGTAGTTTCTCCTCAAGGGCACGTTTCTCCCTGAGCTTCTGAACCATGAAATTAAAACTCTGCGTCAGTTCTCCTATCTCGTCTCTCCTCTCTGTAGAAAGGTCTGGAGTCAAATCGCCTGCTGCAACCTTTCCTGCGGCATTCACGATATTGTGTATAGGTCTTGTATACATCCATGAAAGAAACACTGCTATGACTATTCCAAGAACAAAAACCAAAGAAGCTGCACCTATCCTCTTTATCGCATGGATCTTGAGGAGTTCAGAAAAGCCTTCTGCATTTATCTGCAAATGGATGTAGCCGTAATGTTCATTGTCGGCAACTACAGGCACAATAACATTATAGACCTTTCCTTCTTCAGAAACAGGCTCGCCGAGTTCTGCCTTTATGATACGTTCTTTTTTCTTTTGGCTGACCTGCTCTCCAACCTTCATAGGATTAGTACTTGCTATAATCTCATCGGTATTACTGATAATAGAAATCTCTTTCACACCTTTTGCATTGAGCTCTTTAAGGTAATTATAAAGCCTTCTCTGGTCTGTTGATCCCGTGCTTGTGACCTCTTCAACACCAACCTGAATTGCCTTTGAAAGCTCTGCGGTCTGTTCTTCGAGTTCTTTCAGCAATGCCCTTTCAGTTTGTGAGTAAAGAAAGAGTAACACGGAGACAAGGACAAGGCTCAGGAAAATCATCATCCCGATCAGTTTTTTATTCAGGGAAAGGCCAAGGAAATAATTTCTTAGAGACATTTTTAGAGACATTAAGGATATTTTATATGTAACACATATCTGTAAGTCAACCGAACCATTCCCCTTTTTCTCTTCAAGGTTCTCCTTGCAAAAATGAGAATGATGAAATAAAATGTCCAAGAACAAAAATAACTCCTTACTGAAATACAAAAGCAATCGAGACATGTGCTTCTTATCTTCTCAATATCTTTTAGCCTGTTGTATAGGCTAAAATAAAAAGAGGCTTTGTATGGCTGATTTAAAGTCAAAGATACCAACAGAAACACTTGATGTTCTCGGAACGGTTTGTCCTTATCCCCTTATTTTAGTGAAAAAGACAATGGAAAAATTACCCAGAGGAACACTACTAAAAGTACTCTGCGACCTGCGGACAACCGTTGAGGACTCTATCCCTCGATACTGTGAAAAACATGGATATCAGTTAGAATCTGTATGGGTTGAAGGTAAGGACTACTGGGAGATTTATATACAGAAACCCTGATACAGCGTTTTCTCATTCAACTTTTACTATTGGATACGTTTCTTTTCTTCCTTACATCCCTTACTAACCAGATTATGAAGCCCATAACCAGAAAACCTAATGCTATAGGCAATTCATATTCTTTAATGTTGCCCAGGATATTTTTCAGTGTTGCGCCAAAGAAATAGCCTCCATATGTGCAGATAGTTGCCCAGATGAGGCAACTCATAAGCAAGAAGGTAAAGTATTTTTTCTTGCCCATTCTGGAAAGACCGAGGACTGCTGCACTCAGCAGCCTGAAACCATAAAGCCACTGACTTATGAATATCGATGCAACTCCATATTTTTCCATTAATGATTCGAGTCTCGATAGGTTAACTTTTATTACTTTCTGGGTATATTTAAGGAAAGCCTCTCTCCTGTGGAGGGCAATAAGAAAGAATGTACCATGCCCTATGTATGAGGCTATGGCTGAGATGATCACCACGGCGTTTACATCGAGGTGCTTATTATAAGCAAGAAATCCGGCTGCAATGAGTACACTCTCCCCTTCAAAAAAGGTGAGTATGAAAATGGCTATATAGCCGTATCTTGAGATGAAATCTTCCAGAAACCCCTCCCGTGCTAATTTAGCGGAGAGAATAATTTATGTCAAGGTGAGAAAGGTTATACCCACACTCGATACAATGTAATTACCAATGAGGACTGTAAAAGAAAAGGGCTTATTCCAGCCTGGAATAAGCCCCTCGAATATAACAACATCCATACTTCTAATGGTGGTGTTCTTCTACGCCTACCTCCTCCTTCACCGAAACCGCAATCTTATAAAGGACCGTGAGTACCAAAAAACCCGTTGCCCAAACTGCAAGGGTAATAAGCGTCTCAGGCAATGTGGGCCAGTACTCAGTTATTCCTTCAAAGGGATTGGGTACAAATCCACCAACAATCAAACCAAATCCCTTGTCGATCCACAAAGATAAGAAAGTGAATATGGAAGCAAAGGCTAATACAGGCTCTTTTCTCCTAAACTGCGGAGGTATCAGTAAGATAAGAGCCACGATTGCAAAGATGGTGGAGGTCCACATGACGGGAACGAGCTTTGCATGACCTTCAATACCGGTGTAAAGATATATGAATGGACTTGTGTGCCCCGGTATTTTGCTGTAGAAGGCTGTAAAGAATTCGAGGCCAAGGAAGAACACGTTTGTAATCATGAAGTAGGTTACGATCTTGCCTAACGCCTGAATCGCCTCTTGCCCGGCATCAAACTTGGTGTACTTTCTGACAATTAATGCCAGCATAATGAGAAGTGCCGGGCCACCGGCAAACGCCGAGGCCAAGAAACGTGCCGCCATAATGGCCGACAGCCAGAAATGTCTTCCGGGAAGACCTGCGTACAGGAAGGCTGTCACGGTATGAATAGAAGGAGCCCATGCTATCGAAAGAATAATAAAAGGCTTTACCCAGGATGGTGCTGGCAACCCTTTCCGTTCAGCTCCTAAAACAGTCCAGCCAACCAAGATATTCAGCAACAGGTAAATGCTTAAAACAAGCATATCAAAGAACATAACTGAATTTGGGGTTGGGTGGAGTATTACATTCAGGACACGAAGAGGCTGACCCATATCCACAAAGATGAATAACATGCACATGATAACCGCAGCGATTGCAAGAAACTCCCCTAAAACGGTGATCCTCCCAAATGCCTTGTAATTATGCAGATAATAAGGCAAAACAACCATAACTCCAGATGCTGCAACACCAACGAGGAAGGTAAACTGACCGATATATAAACCCCATGATACATCCCTGCTCATTCCTGTTATTCCTAACCCAACACGAAATTGGTAAAGGTAGGAAATAAATCCCATGCCGATAATGGCAAGCAAAAAGAATATCCACGTCCAATATCTTCGACTTCCCTTTAGCGCAGTTTCAAGCATATGTATTACCTCCTCTTATCCTAATATGTAATAAACACCGGGCCGTGTCCCAAGCTCGGGCTTACGTCGAAAACTATAGCGGGTACTAAGAATCTTTCTGACCTCAGAATTGGGGTCTTCCAGATCACCAAAAATGAGTCCTGGTTCCCTGCCTGTCTTTTTTGCCATCTCCTGAGAGGCTTCTACGCACGCTGGGATAAGCCCTTTTGCGAGCCTTTCATAACAGAAGGTACATTTTTCAACAACTCCTCTCATCCTTGTCGGGAATTCAAGATTTTCTTTCTCTTTACCAAGAAAGGGACGCGGGTCTCTGAAATTGAAACTTCGTGCTCCATAAGGACATGCAGCCATGCAAAATCTACATCCAATACATCGATGCATATCCATCATGACGATTCCATCACTTTCCCTTTTAAATGTTGCCTTTGTTGGACACACCCGTACACAGGGAGGATTATCACAGTGGTTGCACAGTACGAGAAAAGGCATGTGTTTTATGTCCGGTGAGAGGAATTCATCTTCCTGGCCCGGAAAAGCATGCTCATATGTCTCTTTCCAGATCCATTTAATCTCTTCTTTTGTAGTGCCGATATTTGGTACGTTATGGACAAGATGGCACGCCTCGATGCACACTCTATAGTCATCCTCTGTTTTGAATTTGCTTATATCCACTACCATACCCCATCTTTTCGCCACCAGAGCTCTCGGATCTGGCATGACCTTCGGATCGGATAACCCTTGAGATGCCTCAAGCAAATTTTTCTTCAGAATAGTACTGACTGACAAACCCCCAAGTCCCAGCAAGGTGGAGGCACCTGCTATCTTAAGGAACTCTCTTCTCCTGATGCTCATGTCTTCTCCTCCTTCGGCTCTATATGGCAATCCCAGCAGTACGGTTTTACAGCTACGTAATTGTGGCATTCATCGCAGAACTTTTTCTTGTTCGAATGGCATTTCATGCAGGTATTTTGGAGACTCATTGCATATTCTTTCCCATCATTTGCAATGTAAATCCGGTTGCCATCGCGGACAACCAAATCTCTCCAATCGTTTAACATAACCATATGTTCTGCTTTCATAAACGCCTTTGACTCAACGCACTTTTTCTCTGCCATTTTCTGAATTTCCGGTGTATCAATCTTTGGGTCTGGAGGAGGAACTGACGCTTTCCCTATATCGTACAGAAAGGGAAAGGTCGCAATTCCCACGAAAATGATGAGCCCGATTATGATTTTCCATCCGTCATACATTCTCTTTAGCCTCCTTTCCGGGAAGGGGTTCACCGCGCAAGTCGGTTGTCCTCTCTTTTTCCCCCTTCATTACCAATGCATTACCAACCAGTTCGTGAACACCTGAGACAATCACACCAGGAACCCAGTAATCCATAAGGGGCTGAAGGGCTGCCCTGTCAATCTGACAGATATTGGCAAGTCTGTTCACCCCATACTTCTCGTGAACATATTTTACTGCGTTTGCCCTTGGGAGACCACCCCTTAACCTCAGCTCCATATTTTCTGATGCATTTAAGCCTGAACCGCTCCCGCAGCAGAAAGTCTGCTCCCTGATTGTATTCGGTGGCATCTCATAGAAATTATTACATACACTATTGATGATGTACCGTGGCTCCTCAAACATCCCCATGCCCCTTGATATATTACAGGAGTCATGAAAGGTCACTTTATAATTGTCATTTCTACTAGGGTCCAGTTTAATTTTCCCGTTTTTAATTAAATCAGAAGTAAATTCGCAGATATGAACTATCTTGTTGGACTTTGCATTTTCAAATTTTGTTCCTGTTATTGGTGAAACAGGCTCTTCAAGAAAGTCTACAGGCCCAAACCATGTATTATGGTATTGATGCCACACCCTCCACATATGGCCACATTCCCCTCCGAGGATCCATTTTACCTTCAACCTCTTTGCCTCGGCATATACCTTTGAATGAAGCCTTTTTGCCATCTCATTTGAGGTAAAAAAGCCGAAGTTTCCTCCCTCGGAGCAATAAGTGCTTAGTGTATAGTCAAGGCCGATCTCGTGGAATAACATCATGTATCCCATGAAAACATATGTGCCACGTTCATCGAAGTATTCACCAGAAGGATTCACAAAGAGAACCTCGGCTCCTTTTCTGTTATAGGAATAATCCACTTTAACGCCCGTCTGGGTCGCTATATCTTCCTTAAATGATTCGACTGTATCTATGAGTGTATGGGGAAGGAGGCCCATGTGATTTCCCGTCTTCCAACAATTCGCCACAGGTCCGGCAATCCACTCGATATTCAGACCAAGGAGATTGATAAGTTCCCGGACTAGTATGGTGACTTCAGCAGTATCAATACCATAAGGACAGAACAGCGAGCAGCGGCGACATTCTGTGCACTGGTAAGCATAGTACCACAACTCTTTGAGTACGTTCAGGTCAAGTTCCCGCGCACCCGCAATACTGCCTAAAATCTTTCCAGATGCAGTAAAGTACTTTCTATATATTGACCTGAGAAGCTCTGCCCTCAGGACAGGCATATTCTTAGGGTCACCGCCGCCAATAAAAAAGTGACACTTGTCAGCGCAGGCACCGCACCTCACACAGATATCTAAAAAGAGCTGGAAGGAACGGTATTTGCTCAGCCGCTCTTTTAACCCTTCCAGGAATATCTCTTTCCAGTTTTCGGGTAGTTTCCAGTCCTCATCAGCTACTGACCATGCCCTCGTATTCGGCATGTCAACGGTTTTAAGGCTTTTCTCCTTTGCACCCCAGCAGAATATACCCTTTTTCAATTCAGCAGGGGTATCCATCCATGATGTTTTTGGCGGCTTGTAATCAATCTTCGAAAGTTCTTCTGGTTTCTGAACTGCCATAGTTTACTCCTTTTCTACTGGTATTCCAGCATCTTTCATGAATTTTCTATAATCCTCTTCATATTCATCATAGGTATGAACCTTGACAGGATAATTCCAAGGGTTGACATGCTGTTTTGCGCGATTATTATTAGCAAGGTTTCTTGTGGGGCTGAGGAAAACCCCTGCCATGTGGGTAAGCTTGCTGAAGGGGAAACAGGCAAAGAGTGTACTCACCAGGAACAGATGGATGTAAAACATAACTCCTATCCCTTCAGGTATTTTTAGACTAAAAGTTACTAACCCCATGGTTAACTCTTTCACTCCCACAACGTTCACTTTGAAAAAATACCGCATAAGGACTCCTGTGGCTCCGATACCAAAAATGAGAAAGAGAGGAAAATAATCAGCAGGGAGTGAAATATAGCGCATCTGAGGAATAAAAACTCTTCTGAGGAAGAGATAGGTTACAGCAAGAAGAAAAATCACATCCGTTAAGTAAAGGAGTGGCGCACCTACCTGGAAAAAGGAATCCAATGACTCAAGTAATTTCACAAAAGGAAGTATAGGATCAGTGAAAAACCTCAGATGTCTGAGTAAGATGATCAGGAAAGTCCAGTGAAATGCCAGCCCTGCCATCCAGAGCCATTTAGCAGATGCATAAGACAGCTTGGGTCCGCCTGTTAACTCGGTTCTCGTGTTTCTGAAAAGAGAACGGAAAAGAAGCACCTCAAAAGCCATCCTCACGATAACGCCGAGTGCACTTGAGGGATTGTCAATCTTATTTTGCTTAATCCACGGTAATGATTTTTGTTGACCAGCCGTCGTAGGAATACGGAACGGGACCGGTCTTGCTGCCCACTTCAGAACCCGATAAATGATTCCCAGAATAAATATAGAGAAGGCAGCATAGGGAATAATAGCTCCGAACAGGTAGTTGAGGTGTGCTGCCTCAACTCCAATATAAGCAATCAAAACGAGCCCTACGACCGCTAACAAAGAAAGCCAGAAAGACAGTCCAAAACTCATAATATTCTCACCTCATTTCTTTAAAATTATCAATCGTTCCCTTTGCGGGATCAATTTCTTGTTCTTCGAGGTCTACTATTAACTTTGCTTTTTTGAGGAGTGTGTACGTCTGGTTGTTCAACTCCATAGCCTTGAGTTCGTATATCTCCTCGCGACATTTCATGAAAACATCGAAAGAGAGAAGGGCAAGATCATCGATCCTGGATTCTATAACAAGCATTTCTTCAGCAATACCCTGTTCTCGCATTTCTTTACTGAGCTCTTCTCTTAAAACTTTTTTCAGGAGAAACATAAAAGAAATAGCCTGGGAGGGAGTAAAATCCTGCACAGCTCTTACCCTGATAATATTGTCGAGAAACGTTGAGATATTGTCGGAATTGCTTTCTTGAAGAATTTCATCAAAGAGATTTTCTGCCCCCTGGGTAATGATAGAACCAACGGGATTGCCGAACCTATTCTTTTGTTTTCTGAAAAACAGTGCACTTTCAGCTGGGTAGGTTTCAAGGATCAGATCAATCCATCTCTTCAAAATGGCTGATCTTTTTTTGTATAACAGATTATTGAGCTTCATGTACAATAAAGGCGACCCATAAAATTTTACACGTTAAAAATGGTCAAAATCGATACCCCTGTAAAAGTGTTGTGTGCCTTAGTCTGTTCAGAGTCTCTTGGATAAAACCTGCGACTCTTTTTTCAGTCAAAGTAAAAAGTAAGGGTAGAAAGAAAAAACCCCTACCTCTTACTTTTTAAATGTTACTCTTTATTTATACGCAGCCTGTTGGTTTCGGGAGCCCTGCATACCTACATCCCTGCTTTGCAGGTCCTGCTGGGAAAAGCGAATAGAGATATTTTTGATTCCCTTTGTCAGCTCCAAAAGCCTTGGTCATCTCCTTAATGAGCATCTTGATTGGCGGTGCAATAGAGTACTTTGTGAAATAATCTCTCAGAAAATTGATGATCTCCCAGTGTTGCTCAGTAAGGATAGTATCTTCTGCTTTTGCCATCTCCTCAGCCATTCCTTTTTCCCATACCTGCCAGTCAGTGAGGAAGCCATCCTCGTCAAGTTCGAACTCCTTTCCCTTATAGTTCCACATTGGCATTTCTTTTACCTCCCTTTTTTGAACTTAGATTTATTTTGGAAAATCCCTATAATGGGCAAAATACAGTACCACAACTCCATCTAATTTCGCAACAGTAAAGAGCTTTTACTTAGGGGTCATACACACTAATATAAAGCTCTATCAACGGTCAAATAAAAAAAACTTATTTAAAAATAAAAATCTCTTTTAATTAGATTACCTTTGTCAGGTGTCAGGGAAAACATCTCTATATATACATGATATATACATGAAGATATCCAGAAAGTCAACCTGAACTTTTAATTATAAAAAAAATTAAATCCACTAAAATAAAAAGAAGGGACTATGCCTCTTGGAGTTGTTTTTGTCGCTTGTAAATCAGTGCCTGATTCTTAATGCCCTCTACCCATTCTCCTGTGCCAAGAGCGTGCAGGTGTGTATATGTTGCAAGGACATTGTTGTAACATATACCATCTTTATTGTCTACAATCCCATGCCCTCTTTTCATTTTGAATGCAAAATATATATCGTCATTCTTCCCTGTATCTTTGACATAAGAATAGTGAAATTCGTGCCCCCGCAGAATGCTTCCCGTCCTGAAATAAGGATTAGGGGCATCTACTTCAACAATGCTATATCCATGGCCCTGCGGTTTCTTGCTTACCCCGATGATTAAGGGAAAAACACCTGCCATGGAGTAATCCTTCTCTTCCCAGATCAATTTTTCGGCGAGGTACATTAAACCACCACATTCAGCATAAATGGGCAATCCCTTTTCAGCAGCGCTCTTGATTGATTGCCTTAAGCGCTCGTTAGCCGATAAAGCATCGGCATGAGTTTCGGGGAAACCTCCACCTATATAGAGGGCATGAATCGATGGAGGCAAGTCATCCGTCAAGGCGCTAAACTCAAGAATCTCAGCCCCTTCCCTTTCTAATGCCTCTATATTTTCCGGATAATAAAATTGGAAAGCTGAGTCTCTTATTACTCCGATCCTTAATCCCCCCTCGCCCCCCTTTAGTAAAGGGGGGATGGGGGGGATTTGTAACTTTGAACTAATCTTTAGTGGTGGGGCACTGTGTGCAATCTGCCACAATGTATCCAAATCCAAATACTTCCCGGCTATTTCAGCAGCATTACCTATTGCCTCTTGAGCCCGAGGATGTTCCTGAGGAGGCACTAAACCAAGATGTCTTCCTGGGAAGGTGATATTGGTAAGTCTGGGAATAGCCCCAACGACAGGTAGATGGCAATAATGTTCAATACTCTTACGAATAATGGTCTCTTGACGAAGATTTGCTAACCTATTGAGAATCACGCCTTTGATTGGCACATCCAGGTCAAACTTCTGACAACCAAGCACGACAGCAGCAACCGTGCGAGTTACTTTTGTACAGTCTATAATAAGGATAACAGGAGAGTGAAGGAGTTTCGCCACCTCAGACGTGCTCACGCTTCCTTCCACATCCATACCATCATAAAGTCCACGATTTCCCTCAATAATGGCTATATCTGCTTGCTGGGTATTCAGACTGAAAGAAAAAAGGACCTGATCCCCGGTCATGAAAAAAAGATCGAGATTATAGCATGGATGGTCCGCCCCCAGGCTCAACCAATGCATATCAATATAGTCGGGGCCCTTTTTGAAGGGTATGACTTTATATCCTTGTTCCCGCCAAACCCGGCTTAGGCCTACACTGACAACAGTTTTGCCTGCATCGCCACCAATTCCTGCTATTGTAAGCCTAGGACACTGAGTCATCTTTTATGGCCAGGAACATCTATCGTAGCACAGGTGCCGCCGCCACAACTTTTGACAGTACTTGTGGCCTTTCCACTGGAAGACTTAGCCACATTTACCGTACTTAAAACCCTTTCCACTTCTGAGAAGTTGCATTTCGGACACTTCATTCCTTCAGTTTCTTTCTTTAATTTCAGAAACTCAAAGACGTGTCCACAGCCAAGACACCTAAATTCATAAATAGGCATTAAAACCTCCTTTCCTTAAAAACTATGAGCAAGAAGAATAACTTTAAATATCTTAACCTTAAAAAGTCATAGCGTCAAGGAATTCGAGTCAGTTAGCCTTTCCAGCCTTCTCAGCACGGTTGACTCCTGTTCAGGATCCCCCAGCGCTCGATAACAGGCTGCAGTGTACTGCAGTGTTTTTCGCGAATCCGGAAACTTGAGAAAGCATGTCAGAGCATTGTCATATTGGCCAAGGTTCATGTAGCTTATGCCCAGACACATGGCTAATGGCTGATTGTCGGGGAATTGTTTTAAGCCCTCGGAGAGTATCCGCACAGAATCCTCGTATTCTCTCCGCCTCTGCCTGATAATCCCCAATCCCAGATATGCCCTCTGGTTGGGATAGTACAACAGGGATCTTTCGTATAACCGTTGTGCAACTTGCTCTTTTTCAGGGATGGCTTCGATTGACGCATAATCCCCGTGGCTCAAGGTCATGGCAAGTCTTGAGAGAAAATCGGCATGACTTTCATAAAGGTCCATCTCATCAACAAGCTGGATCGCGTCTGCGAACTCGGGAAAACGGTGGTAATAATCGGATCTGAGCTTTTGGCCGAAGGCCAGGATCATATCTTTGGACAACAGGGGATCCGACTCAAAGTACATGCTGTCCTCTACTCTCTTCAACCAGACATCGTCACTTAATTTTGTCCTTTGTTGAAAGTCTGCATAGAGGGCAGTACCGGGGAATATATCCAGGATATAAAAAATTATACTCAGGGGCTTGATCTCGTTGATAAGGTCTATGGTTTCTTGTATGGTCTCCCAGTTTTCTCCCGGTGATCCATAAATAAAATAAGCTCGGGCCAAGATTCCGTATTTGGTGGTCAGAGCAAAAGCCCTTTTGATATCGTCTGTCTTGATATTCTTATTCAGAACGCCTCTGATTTTCTCCGAGCCGCTTTCCACTCCGTAACTGATCTGGATGCAGCCAGCCTTCCTCATCCAGCAGAGCATCTCTTCGTTCACGTAATTGACTCGAGATATAGCGACCCAGGTGATCTTGAGCTCTTTTTCGATAATCTTTTTACAGATCTCTATCACCCGATCGCTTCTCATGGTAAACGTGTCATCCGATACATAGAAGAAACCAATACCCTTGCGGTAGAGCCTTTCCAGTTGCTCTACAAAGTATTCCGGTGAGTG
This sequence comes from Nitrospirota bacterium, assembly GCA_043802315.1. Taxonomy (GTDB): domain Bacteria; phylum Nitrospirota; class Thermodesulfovibrionia; order Thermodesulfovibrionales; family SM23-35; genus DASPRG01. The sequence continues at coordinate 4,849 of JAZDLE010000049.1, read as the reverse complement.
GAATCTGACTTTATGCCCCCAAAACCTGGGGGATCCGCAAAAGGTGCAGTTCGCAGGGCACCCGCGGGAAGAGACAAGGTGCTGGAAATCGAAGTATTTTGACGGCATGGGCAATCTGTCCAGATCCTGAATCACCTCAGGATCGCCCGTTCTTACAACCTTTTCCCCCTTCTTGAAGGCGATACCCTGAATATCGTTGATGCCCTCGTAGTTTTTCTTCTCTATACACTGAATCAGCTTGAGAAAGCTGTACTCGCCTTCACCCAAGACGGCGAAATCTATTTCCTTAAAGTGTTTCAGCAGATGCTCCCACAAGAAGGTCGTTCCAATTCCACCAAAGACAATTTTTACCTTCGGGAGAATCCTTTTAGCGATTTTGGCAATATCTATCCCCCCCCACCGGTTGGCATGTAGGATGGAAAAACCAATTACGTCAGGCTTCTTCTCTCTGAGTGCCTCCTCGATCTTGTGCGGCGTCTTATTTATATCGTGCCAATTAAATATTTCGACATTGTAGTGGTTTTCTTTTAAGATCGCACCGATGTAATATAGCCCGATTGGCACCACACGCACATCCTCAGCATAGAGCCTGTCCTCAAGACAGTAGGGGTAGACAAGAATTATTTTCACCCTCGTTCACCTCCTTGTTTCTTTTGCCGCTGCAGAGTGAATCCTTGCATCCTTCTTAGGTTAGTGAGGGAAATACTCATCTCTGCTTTGAAAAAAACTTGCACCATGATAGTGCCAAAGAACGCAATTTCGCTTACGGGGAATCAAAAATTCCTGCAATTCATGAAACAGGACCATGTATGCCAGATGTCAGTTTGTTCCTGATTAATTTCGATTTTTCTAGTTTATGGTAACATTCCTTCTCGGCATTTCTCAACCAAACTTCTTGAACAATACTACAGTGAAAAAACTCTACGATCCTACCATTGACAATTCTCCCTCTTTACAACAAAAATAGGTGTGGAAAACAATGAGAACTTCATTTACAGAACTAAGATGCCCTTTCTGCTATTACGCTATTGAGCAGCCAAAGGAATTAAAGGAAAGAAAGTTCCGTGAATTTCCTCTCGGTGTCTGCGAGCACTGTGGGGCTGTGTATGCCTATGACGCCACAGGACATAACAGAGGGGCAGCTTTTGTCGAAGCCTTGCTTCTTGCCTGTAACTATGATGATTACGTAGCCTTTTCACTTTCAGCCGGAGAAGACTATCTCGATGCTATTATTGAACATTATGACCCTATCTCTCATAAGGTAATCGCTGAAAGAACTTTTGAAGATAGAAGCATCAGAGGAGTACTGATTTTTGTCAAACTCAACCCGGAATTCCAGGAATTTGCAGAGGAAAAAGTAAAAGAAAAATTAAAGTATACGCCTACACCATCTCCCGCTAAAAAACTACGTTCTGAGAAATTCTCCAGAGACATAGTGCAGAAGTATGTATTAGAAAATAACCTCGACGAACTCTTATCTCTGGCTGAAGAAGACACACGGGTAATTTCCGAACTTGGTCGTATGCTCTATACACCCGATGAACATCTCCGCTGGAAGATAATTGAAATATTGAGCGATGTGAGCAAAAAGGTAGCAGAGAAATGGCCGGATATTATTAGTAAACTGTTAAACCGCCTCTTACGGAGCGCTGCAGATTCCGCCTCATCAGCCTGGGGTGCCCTGGAAACCACGGGAGCGATAATCAGTAAAAATCCAGATCTGTTTGGAGAATTTAGCCAGGCTTTACTTTCTTTCTTAAGATTTAAAAATTACTGGAAGGCAGTCACATGGGCCATAGGAAAGATTGCAACTATAAAACCTGAATTGGTTAAATATGCTTTCCGGCCCCTCTGCTCATTGTTAAGTGATCCGGACCCTTCAGTGCGTGGACATGCAGCGTGGGCTCTGGGTAACCTGGGGTTTAATGATGTAATAGATGAGCTAAGAAAACTTCAAGCGGATGATCAGCGGCTTTTTCTCTATAGAGAAGGAGAATTAAAAGAGGTAACGGTTGCACAATTAGCAGAAGAGGCCATTGAAAAACTCACGGAATGAACAAGCCCCCCATACGATATCTCGTTTCTTCACCTTATGGTGATATCCCTGCAGATGAAAACAAGTGGGACTTGCCATTAGAAGGCGATGAGCTAAAGACCTCGTATAGAATATATTTCCATTCTATAAGAGATTTTCTTTCTCAAGATGAATTCAAACCATTCCTTTCTTCTCTCTCTCAAAAACTCGGAAAAGAAATCCATCTCAAGGAAGTCAATGAAATCATCGTCCGCACAGAAAAGCACGGGCTTTTATACCACCCTGCCAGTATTGAGTCTATTCTTAAAGAAGGCAGAGCAAAATTTGGTTTAAATGTTGCTATTTCAGATATGGGCAGGCATTGGTTGGAAGAAGAATATCGTGCCCTCCGGAAGTTGCACACAAAATTTAATCTGCCTTATCTACCCAGGGTCTATTGTTTCAGTGAGCTCAATGCACTGTCCTTCCTTCTCGAAGACTGGTTTGAGGGATATCATGAATTCCATATCTCGAAAGATAATGAGGGTACACAACGGTTAAAACTCTGGGACTTTGACTACGGTTATACATACCTGTCTTCTGAACAGAGTTTTGAACTATATAGACAGGCTTCTCAAATTCTCACTCTCTACTATGACCTTTCTGACTTCAGCCAGATTTTTCCCTGGCATCATGCAGGAGGAGACTTTGTCGTAAAAATGGAAAATAACGTAATAGATGTTCGCCTTACAACAGCAAGGCGATATGAACCATTCATAGGCTTTGCAGATGAGGACACGTTAAATCCAATCCTTGCCTTATGCTATTACCTTTTAAACCTGACTATCAGAATGCGTCTGGATAAAGTGGATGGTCTGGGGGAAGTAGTATGGGCAGATGACAAATGTGTGAAAGCTACTCTCACAGGGTTTTTTGAAGCCTTGAAATCAAAGGGAGAGCTGAAACATTATCTCGGCCAAGCCGATGATTTTTTAAGTTTACTTCAGTCATTCAGTGTTGATGATCTGAAAATTCTTGTCAGTCCTTTGCTCGATCAGTACAGGGGAACAGGAGATTTTCCGGTGATAATATCGAATTTAGACAAACATATAGGTGAACTTAACACTACTCTTCAAAATCTCCCTTGACAATCACTTCAAAGGGCATCCTGATAACCCTTGAAAGAGGCAACATGAGAGTAGCCTTCTCTAAGTGGGCAGACTGTGCCCTTTTCAAAAGCTCCTCTGAAAGTTTACAAAGTTCATGATATATTTTGTAGAGCTTCACCGTCGGGTAAGTAACTTTTGTCTGAAACCCCGAGATATTACAAGCATATGACTGCTCTTTATCCCCGTTTTTCAGGCTAAAAGGCACTCCATAGATGCGGCAGATAATCGGCCGTTTATCATAGAGAGTACATTCTTCCCTGTCTGTCAACATCGGACATCGTACCCTCTGTTTCCCCAACCCGTAAACTTTCATCTGAGGCTTGTCATCAAAAACCTTCAGTGTATCCTTTGCCTTCAACATCTCAGCCTCTGCCTTTTCTGCCCTGCGCAGAACATCTCTTCTTATTTTTCTTTCTAACCGATTGAAATGATAATTGATATAAGCCGCCTCTATGGGAAAAACACCAAAAATAGCATGACAACAATCGCAACAATGAATTCTGCACTGCACACTGCTTGGGTATTTTTCCTGAATTGTTTTAAAAAGATGGTCAGCCTTCCGAGTTTCTAATTCGTATTTTGAGAAAAGGTCATCGAGCATCAGGGTTATCTTTCTTTCGGTGAGGTTCCAGGAGTTTCAAGAATTCAGGGTGGACTTCAAACCCTAACTCTACAGCCTTGTCACAGTTTTTAACCGCCTCTTCAAACTCGCCCTTTACATAGTAAGCATTAGCCAGGTTATTGTAGCCTAATGAAAAATCTGGAGCCATCTCAAGCATCTTCTTGTTAATCTCGATACTCTTTTCCACATCTCCCTTCTGAAGATAAGCATTGCCAAGGTTGCACATAGCCTGAACAATCTCTGGATTGAATTCCAACGCCTTCTCCAAGGCTACTATAGCCTCATCGGTTTTACCCATCTGGAGGCAGGCAAAGCCCAGATTTGAATACCCCCTCGCATATCTTGGTTCTATTTCTATCGCCCTTAAATTTGCCTTAACTACTTTCTCCAGATCCCCCTCTTTGTAATAAATATATCCAAGATTGACAAAAGACTCGAACATACGACCACCGGCTTCTATGGACTCTTCAAATGCCTGTATTGCCTCATCGAACTTACCCTGATTCATAAAAGCTACCCCTAAATTATAGAGAGCAGAAGCACATTCCGGTTTCTCTCTGAGTAGCTTCTTCTGTTCAGAGATGAACTTCTCAATATCCTTTGGATCTTTCATAAGGTTATTAGTTTAACATGTATGCAAACCAAATAATACGGGTGGATAGTTTACCTACCCACCCGTCTCTCAGTCACTTCTGAACTACTTTCCGAGATATGCCTTTTTACGTACCGCCAGTATCACCTGATTTTTCAACAGATATGCCTCTTCCTTTCAACCCGTACATCGTAGAGCTGCCGGTCGAGAATAGCTCTAAAACACCCTCCATCACCATTGCGGAGGCTACACTTTTTACTTCCGATGCACCAGTGGTCGGGATAACCTTCTTCACGCCATCAAGCATATCCTTGAAATAGAACTTGGTCTTTGCGCCTTTTGAGGCATAGTCAATAATAGCCTGTCTAATTTCTTCCTTTCCCATAATTAGCTTCTCCTCTCTTTAGATACCGCCTACAGCCTTAGATACCGCCCATGCATGTTCTGTAAAC
>JAZDLE010000048.1:0-17437 GCA_043802315.1 Nitrospirota bacterium | reverse complement strand
AACCTCCCCGCCGCAGAGACGGCGGGGTATCTTTAGGTAAATTTTATTAATTTAAAATCCCCCCTCGCCCCCCTTTTCCAAAGTGGGGGTAGGAGGAAACCCCACAGCAGAGACTGTGGGGTATTAAAAAGAAGTAATAATTGGTTATTATCTGGTTATTGGAATTTGGTCATTGGGTATTTTGGCTTTACTATTAAATTGTCCGTCACAAAAGCACACTCAGTACAGGTAGTACCTTCATAAAAATCTCATTGGAATCATCAATGCCTGTTATATCTATCCAGCAGATGCCTTCTTCTTTCTTGAACCATGTAAACTGTCTCTTTGCATAACTCTTCGACCTCTTTTTGATAAGCCTGGTAGCCTCCTCCAAGGTAATCTCCCCTCCAAGATAAAGGGCAAGTTCTTTATAGCCAATAGCCTGCATCGAGGGCAAGGGGGAATCGGGGATTCTTTCTTCCTCCGTGTCTCCTATCAAATTTATCACCATCTTAACTTCCTCCACCAGCCCTTCATTTATCATCTTATCGACCCTCTGTTCTATCATCCGGTAAAGCTCTTTTCTGTCCCTATACAGACCTATCTTGATAAATTCATAAGGGAAGGGCTTTGTCATCTTTTTCTGCATCTCTGACATGCTCGAAACACTCTTTAAACAGACTTCTATGGCCCTTATAATCCTCCGGGTATCGTTCGGCGTTATTCTTCCTGCAGCCTCCGGGTCGAGGTCTTTTAACAAATTGCACAGGGAATCTTTTTCTTCCTTTTCCATTGACAAGAGGTTTTCTCTTAATGACCAGTCTGCCGAGGGACCACTGAAGATACCCCTTGTCATTGCCTTAATATAAAGGCCTGTACCACCTGCGACAATTGGTATTTTCTCCGTTTTATGGAGTTCTTCCATAATGGGCACTACCGCCTCGATATATTTCCCCGTGCTGTATGTCTCCCACGGGTTAACGATATCAATCATGTGATGTTTTACCATGGCCCTTTCTTCGAGTGTTGACTTTGCAGTACAGATATCCATATGTCTATAGATCTGCATAGAATCTGCACTGATTATCTCTGTATCGAGGGCCTTGGCGAGAAGGATTGAGACGCAGGACTTTCCAACTCCTGTTGGGCCAAGGAGGATTATTACTTTATTTGTCATTCCTTCTGCTTTCAAAACTCCTGTGCGCTACAAATGCTCTCATTCAGCAAGTCAGAGAAACGGTGATTTTCATATACATTATAACCTTTTTATTTTAGCTCAGAATCTTGCTGACTAATTTATTCATACCATTAATGAATTAAAGATGCCTTAAAAGTCCCCCTCTCCTAATCCTCTCCTCTACGAGTCATCGACCACCAGGGGAAGGGAAACCTCGTTAAGCGAAATTACGCAAGGGTGTAGCCGTAACCTTTAGATCGCGTGTATTTAAACAATCAATTCACCTATCAAGCAATTTAAAACGCAGGCTAAAGCCTGCGGCTACAAGAGTCACACTAATGTTTTGTGACTCCCAGATATGCCACTCAAATTGAGTTTTTTAAAATTGATAGTGTAAAATGTTCCTATAAGCTCTGATACGTTAATGAGTCTTTTTAGCAAAGATGTAAGGTTACCCGGAGGGAGGAGTTTGTTAAAATGCGGCTCGACGAAGTGAAAGATAAAGTAGCAGAAGAGATCAAGGAAAAGGCTATTGGAGGTAAGCTTCCCTGTTCCACTGCGAGAATGATCGCAGAAAAGCTCGGCGTTTCCTACAAAGATGTTGGTGAGGCTGCTGACAGGCTTCATGTGAAGATCACCAATTGCCAGCTTGGCTGTTTCTGATGGGAACAATCCTTTTTGAACTGTCCCTGATTATTTATTTTGCAGCTACTATTGTAAGCATCATCAAGCTCTTCAAAGACAAAAAGGTCATATCACATCTTATGCTTTCCCTCGTCGGGGTTGGTTTTGCTTTACATACCGCAAATATCATCTATCGTTATGTTGTTGCAGGCCATATTCCGATAACAAATTTTCATGAGTCTACATCCTTTTTCTCCTGGAGCATTGTTCTTATCTTCTTTATTCTTCAATTCAGGTATAAGGTGAGCATCCTCTGTTCTTTTGTCATGCCTGTTGTATTTGTACTGATGCTTTCATCTTCAATGTTGCCACAAGAGATAAAACCCCTGAGCCCTGTACTTCAGAGTTACTGGCTTACCATTCATACGGTTGTTGCCTTTCTCGGCAATGCTGCTTTTGCCCTTGCCTTTGGGGTAGGAACCATGTACCTTGTCCAGGAACACTATGTGAAATCCAAACACCTCGGAGGTATTTTTGGAAGACTACCGAGCCTCCAGACCCTCGATGCATTAAATTATAAACTCATAACTCTGGGATTCCCTCTCCTGACACTCGCAATAATCACGGGTTCCCTATGGGCAGAGAGCGCCTGGGGAAGTTACTGGAGGTGGGATCCGAGGGAAGTCTGGTCGCTTACCACGTGGTTCATTTACGCTATTATTCTCCATGCCCGGCTAGTTGCAGGGTGGAGAGGCAAGAGGGCCGCTATATTATCTATCGTAGGGTTTCTCATAATCCTTGCCGCATTTTTTGGTATTAAAGTACTTCGGAAAGGCCTCCATGTATTCTTATGAAAATCTTTGTGGTAGGACTCAACCATAATACTGCAGATGTTGAAGTCAGGGAGAAAGTGGCCTTCAACGGATCCAGACTTGATGAGGGACTGAAAAGGTTCAGGTCACTTCCTGAGGTTGAAGAGGCCGTGATACTTTCTACCTGTAACAGGGTAGAACTCTATGCAAATGTAAAGGATTCTACAAAAGCATCTGAATCTGTAAAGACTTTCCTATCAGAATTCCACAATATAAACAGGGCCTTGCTGGATAAAGCCCTCTATATCTATGATGATGTAAACGCCATAAGGCACATCTTCAGGGTTGCATCAAGCCTCGACTCTATGGTCGTCGGCGAACCTCAAATCCTCGGCCAGTTAAAAGAGGCCTTTGAGTTCGCCCTCGATAAGAAGACAACGGGTATCCTTCTCAACAGACTGATGAAAAAGGCAATCTCTGTTGCAAAAAGAGTAAGGAGAGAAACGAGGATTGCTGAAAACGCTGTTTCAATAAGTTTTGCTGCTGTTGAACTCGCAAAAAAGATATTTACTGACCTCTCGGAAAAGGTATTCATGCTTTTAGGTGCAGGAGAAATGGCCGAACTTGCAGCAAGGCATCTCATGAGCAATGGGGTCAAGGAAGTTATTGTCGCAAACAGGAGTTACGGACGGGCTTGTGAGCTTGCAAAGGAATTCAATGGCAAACCTGTTAAGTTAGATGATTTTCTCCGGGAGATGGTACACTCTGATATTGTTATCTGTTCAACAGGGGCGCCACATTATATTTTGTTAAAAGACCAAATGCAGAGGGTGATGAAGGAGAGAAAGCAAAGACCGGTCTTCCTCATTGATATCTCTGTTCCGAGGAACATTGACCCTAAGATAAACGATCTGGACAATGTCTATCTTTACAATATTGATGACTTGCAGGGGATTGTTGATGCAAATATGTTCGAAAGGAAGAAAGAAGCAGAGAAGGCGGAAAAGATAATAGAAGAGGAGATCGAGCCCTTTCTGAAGTGGCTGTCATCTCTCGATTCTGTGCCAACTATTGTTGCCCTCAGGGAGAAGGCGGAGGATATTAAAAGAGAAGAGATCGAAAAGCTTCTGAATAGGTTACCCGATCTGGACGAAAGACAGAGAAAGGCTATCGAATGTATGGCCTCTGCGATTATTAACAAGCTTATCCATCCACCCACTGCGGCTCTCAAGGAAGACCCTGAAGATAAAGACCTCATGATAGCAATCATAAAAAAACTCTATGGGATTGATGAGGAAGAAAAAGAAGATAAATAGGATAATTATCGGTACCCGGGGTAGCAAGCTTGCACTCTATCAGGCAGAATGGGTGAAATCAGAGCTCCAAAGGCTGTCCCCAGAGATCGAAGTAAGTCTCAATAAAATAAAAACAACGGGAGACATGATCCTGGATGTACCTCTTGCGAAAATTGGGGGGAAGGGTCTTTTTGTAAAAGAGATAGAGGAAGCAATCCTGCGAGGTGAAATTGATCTTGCCGTTCATAGCATGAAGGATGTGCCGACAGATCTTCCAGAGGGACTGCACCTTGCAGCTATTTGTAAAAGGGAAGACCCAAGAGATGCCTTAATAATAAGTCGGAAGTCAAAGCCCCCCCCTCCCCCCTTTACTAGTGGGCGAGGGGGGCTTACTACTTCGTTAATATATGCCCTGCCTGAGAGTGCCCGTGTCGGGACAAGTAGCCTCAGAAGGTTGTGTCAGCTTTTAAATATCAGACCAGATTTAAAGATAGTGCAACTGAGAGGGAACCTTGACACGAGGATCAGAAAACTTGATGAAGGCCAGTTTGATGCAATCATTGTAGCTGTTGCGGGGATAAAGAGATTAGGATGGGCTGAAAGGATAACAGAAATCCTTGAACCCGAGATATGCCTTCCTGCAATAGGTCAAGGTGCCATAGGGATAGAATGCAGGATTGATAATGAGATCATGAATAAAATGCTCAGCGCTTTATACCATGAAGAGACTTCTATATCCGTAGGGGCCGAGAGGTCCTTTCTGAAGAGACTCGAAGGAGGATGTCAGGTACCAATCGCTGCTTATGCGAGAATCGTCAATGATCCCCCTTCCCCCCCTTTAGTAAAAGGGGGTAAGGGGGAATTACTTATTATGGATGGTCTTGTCGGAAGCATCGATGGTAAAAGGCTTATAAGAGGGCATATCGAGGGAAGTCCTGAAGACTATGAATCCCTTGGTATTAAGCTAGCAGAAGATCTCCTTTCCCGGGGGGCGAGGGAAATACTTGCCGAAGTATACCAAGTTTCTTAAGAAACCTATTAGTCTATTCTTCTCTTTCCCCTCTCTAATTCCTCAAACTGCTCTCTTTTTTCCTGGCAATCTATGCAATAGATGGCAAAAGGAAGGATTTTAAGCCTTTCTACACTGATATCTTCTCCGCAATCCTCGCACTTGCCGTATGTTCCTTCACGGATCTTTCTGATAGCTTCATCTATCTTGAGGAGTGTCTCTCTGTGAGTGCTTAACTGTCGAAGGCTGATGTCTTCTGTAAGATCAACAACAGACCAATCTCCATTATCCAGGGCTGTATCAACAAGTTGTCTCGTCTCACCTCTTATATACTTGGAAATCTCGGCCTTTGCTTCTCTTACGATCTCTTCTCTTTTCCTAATAAGTGAGCTTCTGAGTGAGGATTTTCTTTCTTCTTCTGCCTTTTTAGTTATAGGAACTTTTGTTACTGATTTTTGGGTTTCAGCCTTTTTAGTGACCTTAACTTTTGGGGAGATCTTAACCTTTTGGGGGGCATTAACCTTCTTTGGGACTTTAACCTTCTGTGGGGCTTTGGCTTTTTTAGGTGCTTTAACCTTTTTTGGTGTCTTAACTTTCTTAACCCTTTTGGGTACCTTAACCTTTTTGAGAGCCTTAATTTTTGTTTCCTTTTTCTTTTGAACCCCTTTTATCTTACTCTTCTGAGGACTCTTTTTGGCGACTCTTTTCTGAGCCTTTCTGCTAAGCTTTTTTGTAATTTTTTTCTCTGCCATTCTTTTCTTTTTTTGAATCTTAAACCTCCATTATTTCTTTTTCCTTGTGAGCTAAAATTTCATCCACCTTGGTTATATAAGAATCTGTAATCTTCTGAATTTCATCCTGAGATCTCTTGACATCATCTTCACTGAGGTGTTTTTCTTTCTCAAGTTTTTTGAGCTCCTCGTTTGTGTCTCTCCTGACATTCCTTATTGCTATCTTTGCTTCTTCTGCCATTTTCTTTACAATCTTTACGAGTTGCTTTCTTCTTTCCTCTGTCAGGAGAGGAATGTGTATCCTTATTATCCTGCCATCGTTAACAGGAGTAATACCGAGGTCTGATTTCATAATAGCCTTTTCGATATCAGGAATGATTTTTGGATCCCAAGGCTGTACAGCTATCTGTCGGCTCTCAGGTATGCTCAGGCTTGCAAGTTGTTGAAGAGGAGTTGACGTGCCATAGTAATTAACTACTATTGCATCAAGAAGTGCTAAAGAAGCCCTTCCTGTTCTGATTGAGGCAAATTCTTTCTTCAGGGCTTCGATGGCGCCAGCCATCCGCTCAGTGGTCTTTCTTTTTAACTCTTGTTCCATTATTTCCCCTCACAAGAGTCCCTATTTTTTTCCCTTCTATAAGCTTTCTTATATTTCCCTTACCCCTCAGATTAAATACTATGATGGGGAGATTGTTGTCCATGCACAGTGATATTGCTGCTGAATCCATAACAGTGAGTCCCCTCTTCAGAACGTCAATGTAAGTCACGGTTTCATATTTTTTTGCACCAGGGTCTTTTACAGGGTCGGAGGAATATATGCCATCTACCTTCGTTGCCTTGAGTATTGCACCTGCGCCAATTTCCATCGCCCTCAAAGCTGCAGCTGTATCAGTTGTAAAGTAGGGGTTGCCTGTGCCAGCGGCAAAAATAACGGTTCTTCCCTTTTCCAGATGTCTTATTGCCTTTCGCCTTATATACGGCTCTGCAAGCTCCTTCATTTCTATCGCCGACTGGACCCTTGTGGGAATACCCTGCTTTTCAAGGGAGTTTTGAAGGGCAAGGGCATTAATGACAGTTGCAAGCATCCCCATGTAATCTGCTGATGCCCTTTCCATCCCTTTCATGCTCGCCTCTACTCCTCTGAAAATATTTCCTCCCCCTATTACTATTGCTATTTCAACCCCTTGTGAGACTGCTTCTTTTATCTCTTTAGCGATAAAGTCTGCAGTAGATGAATCAATGCCATAGTCCTTATCTCCCATCATGGCTTCACCACTAATCTTCAAAAGGATCCTTCGGTATTTTAATCCTCTCATCCCTTAGCTGTTTCTCCAAGCTGGAACCTGACGAACCTCTTGATAACAATATTCTCCCCTAATCGTGCAATATTCTCGGCAATCAGGTCTTTAATCCTCTTCTTCTGTTCGGGATCTTTGATGAATACCTGGTCAAGAAGGCAGTTCTCAGAGTAAAATTTATCGAGCTTTCCTTCAACAATTTTTTCAATAACATGCTGTGGTCTGTCTGTAATCTGTGCTCTATATATCTCCTTTTCCTGTTCTATAACATCCTGTGGGACATCTTCCCTCGACAGGTATGAAGGGTATGCAGCGGCTACATGCATAGCTATATCCTTGACAAGTTCCTTGAAATCGTCAGTCTTGGCAACAAAGTCTGTCTCGCAGTTCATTTCGACCATTACTCCTATCTTCCCCATATGTATGTATGAGCCAATTACTCCCTCGGAGGCAGTCCTCCCGGCCTTTTTTGCTGCTGTTGCAATGCCCTTCTGCCTGAGCAGACCCACAGCTTTTCCAAAATCCCCGTTACTCTCCGAAAGTGCTTTTTTGCAATCCATCATGCCAGCACCTGTCTTTTCCCTGAGGTCCCTGATCATTTCCGATGAGACTGTTGTCATTCTGTTACCTCAGCTTCTTCCTGCTGTATCTTTTCCTCAACTTTAACCTTCTCTGCTTCTTCTGCCATTTTCTTTGATAGGACTTCTCTCCCTTCAAGAACAGCATCAGCCATCTTAGAGGTTATCAGCTTTATGGCCCTGATAGCATCGTCATTACCAGGGATCACATAGTCAACCTCATCAGGGTCACAGTTTGTGTCCACTATTGCAACGATCGGCACAGCAAGCTTCCTTGCCTCAGCTATGGCAATCCTTTCTTTCTTCGGATCTACTATGTAAATAGCTCCAGGTAGGCCTGTCATGTCTTTTATGCCTGAGAGATTTTTTTCTAATTGAGCCCTTTCCTTTTCAAGGGCAGAAACCTCTTTTTTGGGAAGGAGTTCAAAAGTGCCATCCTCTTTCATAGCCTGAATCTTTTTTAGTCTCTCAATGCTTTTCTTTATTGTCGAGAAATTTGTCAGCATACCCCCAAGCCAACGCTGATTAACAAAAAAACCCCCTGCGCGGTTTGCTTCCTCATGGATAGAATCTTGTGATTGCTTTTTTGTACCAACGAAGAGTATTGAAGCCCCTGTCGAGGCCACTTCTTTTATGAAATTATAGGCATCTTCAAGCCCTTTGAGTGTCTTCTGGAGGTCAATGATGTAAATACCGTTTTTCTCCCCAAAGATGTATTTCTTCATCTTGGGATGCCATCTCTTTACCTGATGACCAAAGTGTACACCCGCCTCAAGAAGTTCCTTGATTGTAGCTACCATATCTTACCTTTCTCCTCCTGTTCCTTTTCCCGTTTCCTTGCTTTTTTGGACTGCCGACTTAGTGGAAAGAGGCTACCACCACCTCTTCTGGCAATACCTTTAGGATTGAAAGCCTAACACAAAAATATCTTTTTTGCAAGGGGAGATTCTCACAGGAAGGAGCAAAAGGTCAGATTGGGATAATGGCCTTACAGAATAGATGGTACATTCTCATACCGTATTTGCCTTATCTGTCATGCTGAAGTCATTTCAGCATCTCATAAATAGGTTTTGCGACACTGAAGCGAGTTCAGGGTGACATACGGTCACTAAAATTCAGTTAGAAACTGTAAATCTTAGGCTTAGGTATTTGAATTTATAGATTCTATGATCCGCTCTATCCTCGATTTTGGTAAACCACCGAAGACTTTCTTTAATTCATCCTCTGTAAATTTTTCTCTCAATAATTCAATGACATCAAGCCTTCCCTGAAAACAACCTATGATATTCCTGCAAGGTAATCCTTCACTCACGTATATACAGTAAGATAAATTTATTACCATTCCCAGTTGATTACAGTAGATCTCCATAATAATAATAATGTTCAATAGTTGAACGGTTTAATGGTTCAATTATGAGACCTTTAAACTTTCAACCTGTAACTATTTTAAACTATTTTCCCGGTTTTGGAAACTTTTCCAGATCTTTTATCAGTTTCTGTATCTCTTCATCGGGTAAAACATAATCTTCAAGTTTTCCTGATATATAGGCATCATATGCTGCGAGGTCAATAATACCGTGTCCACTCCAGTTAAAGAGGATGACCTTTTCTTTCCCTTCCTCTTTTGCCTTTTTTGCCTCTTCTAAAACACATGCAATTGCATGGTTCGTTTCCGGGGCTGGAATAAACCCTTCTGTTCTTGCAAACGCTATCCCTGCAGCAAAGGTCTCAAGTTGAGCATACGCTCTTGCTTCTATAAGCCCATCAACAACAAGCCTGCTCAAGATGGGAGCCATACCATGGTATCTGAGACCACCAGCATGGATAGGGGGTGGGACGAAACCATGTCCGAGAGAATGCATAGGTATCAGGGGTGTCGTCTCTGCAGCATCTCCAAAATCGTATACATAAGGTCCCTTTGTCATTGTTGGGCACGAAGTCGGTTCAGCCGCTATTATCTTTAATTCCTTACCATGTATTTTGTCTCTGACGAAGGGGAGGGCACAGCCGGAAAAGTTACTCCCGCCACCTGCACACCCTATTACTATGTCCGGGTACTCACCAATCATGGCGAGTTGTTTATGTACCTCAAGCCCTATTATGGTCTGGTGTAATAAAACATGGTTGAGAACGCTCCCGAGGGAGTATCTCGTATCTTTTGTAGTCACAGCATCTTCAATTGCCTCACTGATTGATATTCCCAGGCTTCCTGGGTGTTCTGGATTTTGCTCAAGGAACTTTCTCCCAGCATTTGTATCCGGGCTTGGACTCGGCACACACTTCGCTCCCCAGGTCTCCATGAGAATCCTTCTATAAGGCTTCTGATTGTAGCTTACCCGTACCATATACACTTTGCATTCAAGGCCAAACAGGGTACATGCAAAGGCAAGGGCACTTCCCCACTGGCCAGCTCCGGTTTCTGTGGCGAGTCTTTTTATGCCAAAGACCTTGTTATAGTATGCCTGAGCTATAGCTGTATTCGGTTTATGACTGCCTGGTGGGCTGACACCCTCGTTTTTGAAATATATACGTGCGGGCGTTCCAAGGAACTTCTCTAAGGAATATGCCCTGTGCAGAGGCGTCGGCCTCCAGATAAGATATTTTTCTAAAACCTGCTCAGGTATATCAATCCACCTCTCTGAGCTAACCTCCTGTTCAATCAAATTCATGGGGAACACAGGTGCAAGCATGTCTGGTGTTATCGGTTGTCCTGTTGCCGGATTGAGCGGGGGTGGAAGAGGATTTGGCAGGTCTGCTTGAACATTATACCACTGTCTTGGTAACTCCTTCTCGGGAAGTATTATTTTTCTATCCTTCATGGCTCCTCCAGATATTAAAAATTTTAGGGCACTATTTTAACACAAATTACTATTCCCCTAAGACCCTCCTGTTATTCAGGATATATCGGTCTCCTCATAAGACCTCTCAAGTATAAATGGTTTATCCATGTTCGGCAAGAGCAATTTTGTATAAGCCAAGTTACAGGAATAATTTTTCACTTTTCCTGAGTATGATATAATGAATGCTACAATTCCGTAGATATGCTTTTCTGAGATATTCTTTATATTGGAGCATATGATACTTACCATGCCATAATCTGCAAGGTGATCCGAATGAGGGAGAAAGATCTATTCCTATTGACAATACCACTGGTTTTTTCTATAAGTAAGGAACCTGTATTTGTAACGATAGGATGAAAAAATTAACAATAAAAGAGTCCACAAGTAACCTCCAGGATTTTTATCTTCTTTCCATCCATGGGCTTGGAGGAATAGTAAAGAAACCCTTTTACTTCAAGGATATCATCGAGCAGATGGATTATATAGGAGCAGGCTCCTTCCTGATAATCCTTCTTGTTTCCCTTTTTATCGGCATGGCCCTCTCACTTCAATTATCAGCTGAACTTTCAGTTTTGGGGCTTAAGATGTACACGGGCAGGATTGTGGGATTTTCTGTTATCAGGGAGATTGGCCCTGTCACTGCTGCTCTGGTATTTGCAGGGAGGGCTGGTGCTGGAATGGCATCAGAGCTGGGTTCCATGATCCTTGGCCATCAGGTAGATACCCTCAGAGTCTTCGGAGTGGATCCTGTCAAGAAACTTGTGACTCCAAGGATACTGAGTTCCCTCGTAATGCTCCCCGCCCTCACCATTATCGGTGATGCCGTTTCCCTCTTAGGCGGCTATTACATAGCAGCCTTTGTCAGTCACCAGAGTGGCACTTTTTACTGGAGTTCAATTCGAGAGATCCTGATCTTTGAGAATGTCTTTGCAGGTTCTATCAAACCCTTCATTTTCGGTTATCTCATAGCATGCATAAGCTGCTATATGGGGCTCTCTACGAAAGGCGGAGCTATTGGTCTCAGAAGGTCAACTACCCGTGCTGTCGTAACATCGATGATCATAATTATCGTTTCTGACTTCATGTTGACAAGAATATTACTTTATGCCCTCGGATTTTCAGTATGATTGTATTTGACAGAGTCTGGTTTTCCTACGGTACCAGGGAGGTTCTCGAAGATATAAACTTCTCCATCAATTCTCATGAGAGGGTAGCAATCCTCGGTGTAAGCGGAGAAGGGAAGACCACCATACTCAGATTGATACTGGGACTCATCAGGCCAGACTCTGGACATGTCATCATTGACGGAGAGGATATTACAAGTAAAACAGAAGATGAACTCAGACAGGTGAGGAGGAAATTCAGCATTGTTTTTCAGGAAGGAGCCCTCTTTGACTCTCTAAATGTTAAGGAGAATGTAGCATTTTGTTTGAGGGAGTATACAAACATGTCAGAGGATGAGATAGACAAAAGGGTAAGGGAATTACTTCGAGTTGTTGATGTAGAAGAAGCGATAGAACTCATGACTGAAGAACTGAGTGGCGGAATGCACAGGAGGGTTGCGATTGCCAGGTCACTGGCCGCATCCGAACCGAGGATGTTTCTCTATGATGAACCAACATCAGGGCTTGACCCTGTAAATGCAGATAATATTTGCAAGTTGATTCTTGAACTTTCCAAAAAAGCAAGGGGCTTTATCATCGTTACCCATAAGGTTTTTGATGCAATGAAAGTGGCTGACAGATTTATGTTTTTAAGGGATGGTATGATAATATTGGATGGTGATCAAGAGAAACTCAAAAACACGACTATTCCTGAAATTCAACTATTTATAGAGGAATTACATATTAAATCGCAGGTTAGGCCAATAAAGTAAATATGCATGGGAGGACGAGATGTTTGACATAAAAAAACAGGTTCTATGGTCAAAACTCAAGGTTGGTGTCGTTATAACCCTCGCCCTTTCAATCCTTTTTGTCAGCATATTCTTTGCAGGAAGTATTGAGAAGATCCTGTCTCCCAAAGTAGAATTAAAAGCACAGATCCACAATGTTAAAGGATTGAGAAAGGGCGCCCCAGTATGGGTATCAGGTATAGAGGTGGGCTCTGTAGAAAGCATAAGCCTTCATCGGGACTATGGAACGATAGTCACCCTCTCCATCAACAAGAACGCCTTAGGGTTTCTAAGAAAAGATTCGGAGGCGAGTGTCATGACTATAGGATTGCTTGGGGATAAATATATTGAACTCAGTACCAGCTTTTCCGAGGCAGAACCAATCAAACCAGGTGATATGATAAAGGGGACGGCAGTAATTGACTTAAAGGATGTCATGGAAGCAAGCGCCTCCTCTATCGAAAAGATGGCAGACTTCATAAATAAACTAGACCATCTTGTTACCAAGATTGAAAAGGGTGAAGGAACGATTGCCAAATTCCTCACAGACCCTGGGATTTACAATAATTTAAAGGAGACAACAAAAACACTTTCTTCCATACTAAAATATATAGAAAATGGACAGGGTACTATCAAGATGCTTTTGCAAGACCCTTCACTCTACAACAAATTAGTAGCTACGACTTCATCATTAGAAGAACTGAGCAGAAAAATAAAGGAAAGCTCCGGTACGCTGAATAAACTCATAGAAGACCCCTCTCTCTATAATAGAATGTTAGCTGCAACATCATCTGTTGAAGAGTTCAGTATTGTACTGAACCAACGAGAGGGGACCCTCAGAAAACTCGCTGAAGATCCTGCATTGTATGAAAACCTTAACAAGGCATCTCAACAACTATCCTTTATCTTAGAGAAGATAGAGGCAGGCGAGGGAATCGCCGGTGATTTGATCTCAGATAAAAAACTTTCCAGTGATCTGAAGGGCACAATCACGGAGATTAGGGAGCTAACAAAGGACATGAAGGATCACCCCAAAAAATACTTCAAATTCAGCCTCTTCTAATAATTATGCCGAGGAACTTTGCCTCTCTAAAATAATGAAGATATTCGCAAGAATTTTTCTCCCCTTCCTCGCTCTTTCCTTTTTCAGTAACTGTTTTGCAGAGGATACTGCAAGGATAATAACCATTTCTGAGGGACTAAGACTCGCAACAGATAATAACCGCATTATAAAGATAGCTTCCCTCAATAAAGATATCGCCTCTGCAGACACGTTAGTAGCAAAATCAAAATTACTGCCAAGCCTCAATGCCTCTTTCAGCCAGACCTATTTATCCCATCAGATAGGAGCACTTTTCGACTCCCGGTCAGCATTTTTATCTCAAAAGGATTATTTATCGTATGGAATAAATGTTTATCAAACAATTTATGACTTTGGAGCTAACATCTCTCTCTATGAAGCATCCAAAACCTTCCTTGATGTTACGAAACTTGATCTCGTAAGGATAAGGAACCTCGTTGCCCTTGATTTTATCAATACCTATTTCGATCTCCTTGAGACGGAAAAGATGATTCTTGTGTCACAAAAGGAGGTGGAAAGGTTTGAAGCACATCTCAGGGTTGCACAAAGTCTTTATACCGAGGGGGTTATTACAAAAAATGATCTACTCCAGGCTGAGGTTATGCTCTCTGATGCAAAGCAGCGACTCCTCACCATGAAAAATAGGAGGTCAACGAACGCCTCAAAGATGAATAATATCCTGGCAAGACCAATAAATGCAGAAGTTCAAGTAATTGATGTGCCAATGAATGCCTCTGAAGCCCTTGAACTCGAAAAAACATGGAAGACAGATGAAACAGAGAGAAGTGAGATCAAGATTATAGACCATGAATTACAGATTCTCAATCTTCAAGAGACAGTTACAAAATCTGAATACTATCCAAAACTTTTTGCCCAGGGAGGATACAATTTCACTGAAAATCGTTATCAGTTTCCTGAGGGCAACTGGTCTCTGGTTCTCGGGATGAACCTTAACCTCTTCAGCGGTGGAAGCACTAAGGCTGAGGTATCAAAGGTTATATACAGGCGTGAGCAACTCCTTGAACAAAAGAGTAAACTCATGGATGATATCAGACTTGAAGTAGAAAAAAGCTATCTTGATCTGAAAAATGCCGTAGAAAAAATTCAGGTAACGAAGGATGCTGCTAGCCAGGCTGAGGAAAACCTGAGGATTCATAAGATAAGATATGAAGAAGGCATTGGCACATCAACGGATGTGGTTGATGCAATTACACTCCTTACAACAGCGGAAACTAACCATTATAGGGCAGTGTATGAACTCAGGCGTGCCCAGGCTGAACTCCAGTATGCAATGGGATGGGATTTAGTATCAACGTATTCACATTAAAAAGAGGTACCTGTGGATGAGATAAAGAAAGAGGGGCCTGCGAATTCAGATATGCCAGGAGGCAAAGGTTATAACAAAAAGAAAAAGGTTTCAGTCATAGTTTTTATTGCCCTTGCACTGATAGGTGCGGTCGTTACGTATTTTTATCTCAGGCATAAAGCTACTCACATAACAACTGATGATGCCTATATAGAAGGTCACATACATACCATTGCCTCAAAAGTTTCAGGAACGGCAAAAGGAATTTATGTAGAGGATAATCAGCTTGTCAAAAAGGGAGCCATCCTTCTCGAAATAGACCCTGTAGATTATGACGTAAAGGTAAGAGAGGCCTCATCAATACTTAATAAGGAAAGTGCGAAACTGGTAGAGATTGATGCCCGAATTGAGGCTTCAAAGCGGAAGCTCTCTGAGCTCAATGCAGCCATGAAAGCAGCAAAAGCGAATCTCGAACTTCAGGAGGCAAACCTGAAACTTGCAGAAATAGATTTTAAAAGGGCAGAGAAGCTTTATGAAAAAGATGCAATCCCCAAAGAACGATATGACAATATGAAAACGGGATATGAAGTTGCTGCTTCGAGAGCAAAGGCAGCAGCAGAACAGTTAAAACAGGCTGAAATGGCTGCTGAGACTCAAAAGGCATTGATAAAACAAGTAGAGGCATCAAGGCCTTCCCAGTTAGCGATCATTAAAGAGAAGGAGGCAAAACTGAAAGCAGCAGAACTCAGTTATGGATATACAAAACTTCTTGCCCCCTCCGATGGTCATGTAACAAAAAAATCCGTGGAGATTGGAAACCAGATACAGGCAGGCCAGCCATTAATGGCAGTCGTCCCTCTTGATGATATATGGATAGTAGCAAATTATAAGGAAACCCAGCTCGAAAAAGTACGACCTGGGCAAAAGGTAAAGATAAAGGTGGATACGTATCCAGAAAAAGAGTTCAGAGGAAAAGTTGAGAGCATAATGGCTGGCACAGGATCAGTCTTCTCCCTTTTCCCACCAGAAAATGCAACCGGTGCTTATGTAAAGGTTGTACAGAGAATACCAGTGAAAGTAGTGTTTGAAGAGGGTACAGACCAGGAGCATATCCTGCGGGTCGGGATGTCTGTTGTACCAACGATTGTGATGGAGTGAAGACGTCAAGAAGTGAAGGAGTCAAGTAAGATTTTCAATTTTAAAATGATATTTCCTTGAACCCTCGAATCCTTGAATCCTCGAACCCTTTTAATAGATGATTCCTGATGAACAAATGGATTATCACAATAACAGTAATGCTCCCCACCCTCATAGAGATAATGGATATGACTGCTGTGAATGTGGCTCTCGGCCATATCCGTGGGAGTCTCTCAGCAGGCATAGATGAATCAACCTGGGCAATAACATCGTATCTCGTATCAAATGCTATCATCATACCCCTTTCCGGATGGCTGAGCCGTATCTTTGGGAGAAAACGATATCTGATATTTTCCATAACACTATTCACGGTTAGCTCTTTTCTCTGCGGTTCAGCATGGAGCCTTACTAGTCTCATAGTCTTCAGGATTTTCCAGGGAATAGGAGGTGGAGCACTGCAGCCTATTTCTCAATCCATTCTTTTTGAAACATTCCCCCCCCATCAGCGTGGGATGGCAATGGCAATCTTTGGTATCGGAATAATGTTTGGTCCCATCATGGGACCCCTTCTTGGAGGCTTGATTACTGATAACTGGTCATGGCACTGGGTATTTTTCATAAATATTCCGATAGGCATTGTATCAATATTGATGACCCTCCTTTTCATAGTCGATCCCTCATATATGAAAGGCATAAAGATGAAGATCGACTACTGGGGACTTGCACTCCTTACTCTTGGCGTTGGATGCCTCCAGATAGTCCTTGATAAAGGCCAGAGAGAAGAGTGGTTTTCATCGAGTTTCATTATATGGTTAAGCATAATATCGGCGTCATCTCTGATACTGTTCGTGATCGTGGAACTTTTTACAGAGCATCCGATAGTAAATCTCAAGGCTTTTAAGGATCGTACATTCAGTACTGGCACGGTGGTGATGTTCTTTGTCTTTTTCACCCTCTTTGGAAGTATTGTGCTACAGCCCATTTATGTCCAGACCCTCATGGGGTATACTGCCACCCTCGCAGGACTTATTCTCGCCCCGGGAGGCTTAGCGAGCATGCTCACCATGCCTGTAGTAGGAATACTCATTGCGAAGATAAATCCGAAAGGGATTCTCATTGTTGGTATCATCATATGTTCCTATGCTACCCATCTCATGTCGAAGTTCAACCTCTCTGTTGATTTTTTCTCGATTGCATGGCCACGGATAGTTCTTGGGATCGGAATGGGATCTACTGTTATTCCTTTAATGACTCTCGCCTTTTCCAATATAAAAAAAGAAGATATGGGCAATGCAACGGGAATCTATAATTTTTTGAGAAACCTGGGTGGAAGCTTTGGTGTCGCCTTTGTAACAACAATGATTTCACGGCGCGCCCAGTTTCATCAATCACATCTCGTGGATCATCTTACCCCTTATGATTCCTCTTATCAGATTGCCTCCAATCTGAGCTCACAGGTTCTGCAATACAGAGGATTTGAAAGTTCCCTATCACAACACGGAGGACTCGGTGTTATTTACAATGAATTGCTTAGACAGGCCTCTATGATGTCCTTTAACGACACCTTTTATTTAACCAGTCTGATCCTCATATCAATTCTCCCTTTTGTCTTTCTCATAAAAAGACCCAAAAGTGTTCTCACCGAAGAGTCACACTGAAATTTTTGATCTTAAGGA
>JAZDLE010000047.1:0-6295 GCA_043802315.1 Nitrospirota bacterium | reverse complement strand
AGTTCATAAGTAAAACCACACCCCCTCACCCTTGCCCTCTCCCACCAGGGGAGAGGGAGTAGATTTCCCCTCCCTTGATGGGAGGGGATTGAGGGGAGGGTGTAAAAATATGTGTTCTTACTTATGGTCTTATTAGTAAGTTGTTCAATACTCTAAATCCACGCTCACCAGAGCGATAGACTAATGATTCATGCAAATCTAATGTCCTATCTCGGTTGCGACTTTATCATTCCGGCTCGTCCGGAATCTTTCTTCTGGAAGGACTCCCGACAAGCGGGAGTGACAGAGAAAGATCCAAGATGCAGAAGACATTTATTTTACAAGAGTCAATAATTGTGGTAACCGAATAAAACACTGATAGGATGTAAACCCCGTTGGAATTGCACACGGGCATTTACCCACGTGTGTAAAAGAGAAGATGCTTAATTTATTATCCCCATAATAAGCAAGGCTGTCTGACAATTGTCATTCTAAGGTTTTAACCGAAGAATCTCCCTCTGTCCCTCGCTGATACCATCAGATTCTTCGCGGAGCTT
Source organism: Nitrospirota bacterium (assembly GCA_043802315.1). Taxonomy (GTDB): domain Bacteria; phylum Nitrospirota; class Thermodesulfovibrionia; order Thermodesulfovibrionales; family SM23-35; genus DASPRG01. The sequence goes on along the minus strand of JAZDLE010000047.1, from coordinate 5,759 downwards.
ATCCTGAGTATGAACTACAAGATTCTTCACTTCGTTCAGAATGACACACGAAGGGCTCAGAATGACAATAGGCCTATTTTTCGAATTGTCAGACAGCCTGCAAGCCATCGGACATTCCTACAGGGTAAATATGGTAAATTAAAATATGAAGTTGAACTATTTTTTAAAAAGGAGTTTATCATGGGCAAGATTGGAGAATTTGAAAAAACGGTAGTGGCAGAGCCGCTGAAAGAGCCATTGCCTGCAAAGATGCCTCAGGAGGTTCCGGGAGAACCTTTAAAAGAAGCTGAACCTGTTGAGGTGTCGCCATAGTCGGAGCGAAAGAGTTACTAACTCCCGATTATGTGACCCCGCTTACCGGCTGGCGGTTCTGGAAGATCCGGAGAACCCCAAAGGATGGTAACCTGTGGCTTAGATCAGTCATTCGGAACGAACTATGGCCTCCGATGGAAAGATTTGAAGCGCGGTGTTCATTCTCCAAAGGAACAAGTCAGCATGGCATCCCTCCGGAAGCCCATTCCACAAGCGGCATTTATGCCTATAAAACTCCTTTTGATGCACTCGAAAACCTCGACCGCTGTTTTTACCGTGGTACATTTTTTGGCAAGGTGAGCCTGTGGGGAGTAATCCAGAAACACCATTTCGGCTACAGGGCGCAGTTTGCCTATCCTGTCTCCCTTGCTGTGGGCATCTGCTGCGTATGCAAACGAATTGTGAATCTTAAGTCAGAACCTTTCGCAATAGGATGGGCATCGCTCCACATCACAGAAGATTTTTCCGTCAGCGGATTTCTGTGTGAAGGGTGCAATGAAAAATATTATTCCGTTGACATTGAATCCAGTCTCAGGGAACTGACAGAACTGACGGACCGATACGGCATTAGGATCGAATGACATTTTCCAAATATCCCAATGGTTAAAATAGAAATTCAGTAATCTCCCCTCACCCCTCTTTACAAAAGAGGGGAATATCCGCTAAAAGACCCTCTCTATTTAAGCTTCTTGATCAACTCTTTAACAGGTATAGCTGCAAGAGTAAGGAGCTGCACGGATCCCCTGGAACCAAGTTCAACAGACATCTTCATCACAGCCTCATTGTCTTTAGCTTCAACAATATTCACGAAATCATATGGTCCGAGGACTGCATACTGATCCTTGACTTTGATACCCATCTTTTCGAGTTCTCTGTTTACCTCAAGAATCCTTTCTGGATGTTCCTTGATTGTCTTTCTCCCATCATCGGTAAGTGTGCTTAAAATAACATAATAAGCCATACCCCCTCCTTTCAATTCAGTTTATAGGGTTTATTGAGTTTCACTGTTTCTTGAGTTACTTCCCGATAATGTTTATAATCTCCCCTCACCCCTCTTTAAAAAAAGAGGGGGATATCTTAAAAGTCCCCCTTTTCTAAAGGGGGATGAAGGGGGATTAATGATGGCTTATAATCAATTAGAGTCAATATTGTCCATTTACGATTTTTTTAAAGTACACATATGATATTTGTACAACATCTTAAATATAAAGATGGTCTTATTAGTAAAACCCTAAAAACTCAACAAACTCAACGAACGTGAGAAACTTCTATACCCTTACTTCTGCAACTACCTCCTTCCTGAATAGAATCTTATCATCTTCAAAATCGACTTCAACCATGTCACCCTCTTTGAAGGTCCTATCAAGGAGTTTCAGTGAAAGGGGATTGAGAATCTCTCTTTGCAGGGCTCTCTTTAATGGTCTTGCGCCATAGACAGGATCAAAGCCTATCTCAATAAAATACTCCTTAGCCCTTTCTGTAAGCCTAATATCGATATTCTTCTCTCTGATATACTTTTTCATCCGCCCTACCTGGATGTCCACAATCTGTTTAAGGAGCCCCTGGGTCAGAGGATTAAAGACGATAATCTCATCAACCCTGTTCAGGAATTCTGGCCTGAAAAAGGCCTTAAGATCTTCTATAATCTTTTCTTTCAATTCTTCATTGCTCGTTACCCAGTATGCAGCAGGCCTCCTTAACCTCTCTTCGAGCATCTCCTGTATATGCGCACCACCTATGTTCGATGTCATGATGACAAGAGTATTTCTGAAATCAACGGTTCTTCCATGCCCATCTGTCAGCCTTCCGTCATCAAGGAGTTGAAGGAGGAGATTAAATACCTCTGAATGGGCTTTCTCAACCTCATCAAAGAGAATCACTGAATAGGGGCTTCTCCTCACAGCCTCAGTAAGCTGACCACCTTCTTCATATCCCACGTATCCAGGAGGCGCACCAATGAGTCTCGAGACAGTGTGCCTTTCCTGATATTCAGACATGTCTATCCTTATCATTGCGTTCTCGTCATCGAAAAGGAATTCTGCAAGGGCCCTTGCAAGCTCTGTCTTTCCTACACCTGTCGGACCGAGAAAGATAAAAGAGCCAATAGGTCTGTTCGGGTCCTGGATCCCTACACGAGCTCTCCTGACAGCATTTGAAACCGCTTCAATCGCCTCGTCCTGTCCGACAACTCTCTGCCTCAGCCGTTCATCCATGTGAAGCAGCTTCTGCACCTCACCTTCGAGCATCCTGCTTACTGGTATCCCTATCCATTTAGAAACGACCTCTGCAATATCTTCCTCATCCACCTCTTCTTTGAGCATCTTCCTGTTTTTCTGAGCCTCAAGGAGCTTTCTGTTTTCACCTTCAAGGGCTTTCTGTAGTTCAAGCAATCGTCCATACCTGAGTTCTGCGGCCTTTGTCAGGTCTCCTTCACGCTCTGCCCTCTCTGAGTCTATCTTTGTCTTCTCTATCTGTTCTTTATATTCCCTTATCTTTGCAATGATCTCCTTCTCGCTCATCCATTGCGCCCTTAATTCATCGCGCTTCATCTGAAGCTCTGCCATCTCCTTCATGATCTTATCGAGTTTCTCCTTTGATTCCTTTGAATCGTCCCTCATCACAGCTTGTTTTTCTATCTCATGCTGCCTGAGCTTTCTCTCAATCTCGTCGAGCTCCACGGGCATACTGTCAATCTCCATCCTGAGTTTTGATGCAGCTTCATCAATAAGGTCTATCGCCTTATCAGGGAGGAATCTGTCAGTTATATACCTGTTTGAGAGCACTGCCGCAGAAATCAATGCCGAGTCCTTAATCTTGACACCGTGATGAACCTCGTATCTTTCTTTAAGACCACGAAGGATTGATATCGTGTCCTCAACAGCAGGTTCTTTTACGAGGACTGGTTGAAACCTCCTCTCCAGTGCAGGGTCTTTTTCTATATGTTTCCTGTATTCATCAATAGTCGTTGCACCAATGCATCTGAGGTCTCCCCTTGCAAGGGCAGGCTTGAGCATGTTTGATGCATCGATCGCACCTTCTGCAGCACCAGCACCAACAAGGGTGTGAAGCTCATCTATAAACATTACGACCTTTCCCTCTGCCTGTTCAATTTCCTTGAGAACCGCCTTCAGCCTCTCCTCAAACTCTCCCCTGAATTTTGAGCCGGCAACAATCGCACCCATGTCGAGGGCAACCACTTTCTTATCTTTCAATGTCTCGGGCACATCGCCGGCAACAATCCTCTGTGCAAGCCCTTCCACAATAGCAGTCTTACCAACACCGGCTTCTCCGATAAGCACAGGGTTGTTTTTTGTTCTCCTCGAAAGAACCTGTATTATTCTCCTTATCTCATCATCCCTCCCTATGACAGGGTCAAGTCTTCCTTTCCTTGCAAGATCTGTGAGATCCCGGCCATATCTCTTCAGGGCCTGATATTTTTCTTCTGGTGTAGGATCTGTGACACGCTGTCCCCCTCTGATTTCTCTCATGGCTGAAAGGACATTATCTGCTGTAACACCGTATCTTTTCAAGAGATCAGAACATGGTCCTGATATTGAAAGAAGGGAAAGGAGCAGGTGCTCTACACTTACATACTCATCTTTCAGGTGCTCTGATTCTTTTGTGGCATTTTCAAATACCTCTTTCAATCTCGGGGATATATAAATCTGCCCTAAGGGTGTCGCTCCAATGACCTTTGGGAACCTCTCTATTGCCTCTTCAACATCCTGCTGCAAGGCCTTTGTATTAATACCCAGCCTTTTGACTATCTGGCTCGCCACACCCTCATTGTCTTCGAGTAATGCCAAGAGGAGGTGCTCGGCATCAATCTGCTGGTTACCCTTCCTCTCTGCCAGCCTCTGGGCTGCCTGTATTGCTTCCTGACTCTTTACCGTGAGTTTATCCATAAAAAGTCCTCTTTCCGCCTCAGGCGGACCTTGCCTATTCAGAGAATATTCTCTTAAGCCTTTCAGTAAAATCTCTTCGTGTATTTTCTTCAAGAAAACTCATCATCTCTTCCATCTCTCTCTGCATTCCCTCAAGTCGTTGCATAAGCCTGAATATTACCTCGACTCCTGCTTTGTTTACTCCAAGCTCTCTCGTAAGCCTCAATATCATACTGAGCCTCTCTACATCCTCTTCTGAATAGAGTCGCTGTCTTTTTGTCCTCTTCGGTGTTACAAGCCCCTCCCTCTCATATAATCTGAGGGTTTGGGGATGGACATGCAGCATTTCTGACACAACGCTTATCATATACAGAGGTTGTTTCTTGTCTTTTACTACCATTACTTCCTCACCAACCCTTCACGTGGGTTTCCCCTGTAAAGGGATTCTATTTCTTTTAAGGCTTCTTTAGCCCTATTCGTAATATTTTTTGGAACCACTATCTTCATATCTACATACTGGTTACCCCTTGCACCGGTCTTTGGTGATGGGAAACCCTTGCCTGAAAGTTTGAATCTTTGACCACCCTGTGTACCAGGAGGTAATGTCATCACTGCTATGCCATCTATAGTTGGAACCTCTATCTTTGCGCCAAGAGCTGCCTCATTAAACGTTACTGGAAGGTCGAGATAAAGGTCATCTCCTTTTCTTTTAAAAAGACGATGTGGTCTAACAGTGATCTCTATATGAAGATCTCCTGCTGGGCCACCACCTTCTCCTGCGCCTCCCATCCCCCTGAGCCTGACTCTCGAACCTGTATCAACACCTGCAGGGATTTTTGCCTTTACTGTCTCCGTCTGGAAAACCTTTCCCCTTCCCCTGCAGGTAAAACAGACTTTTATTACCTTTCTTCCTGTTCCTCCACAATTTTGGCAGGGTTGTGAGATCTTGAAAAACCCTTTTGAAGCCTTTACGCTTCCCGTACCCTTGCATACGTCACAAACCACGGATGACACAGCACCTGAACCATTACAGGCTCTACAGGTCGTTTCTCTATTAAAAGTGATCGTTTTTGTTACGCCTGAAAATGCCTCCTCGAGGGAGAGTTCAAGTCCGGTAAGAATATCTGGACCCTTTAAAGTAGCTGGTCTCGCTCTTCTTCCGAAAACATCTGAGAAGATATCACCGGCTCCAAAATCAAAGATATCACCAAAATCATACGTCTTAAAACCTTCAAATCCAGGACCTCCTTCAAAAGGGGACCGGCCAAACTGTTCATATTCTGCCCTCTTCTTTGGGTTACTTAAGACTTCATAGGCCTCATTGATCTCTTTGAATTTCTGCTCCGCTACTTTGTCACCAGGATTCAGGTCTGGATGATACTTGCGTGCCAGCTTCCTGTAAGCCCTCTTTATATCCTCCTGTGAGGCATCCCTTTTTACTCCGAGTACCTCGTAATAATCTTTTGTGGCACGAGCCATTTATTCCTCCCTACTTACTAATGCGGCTATAAGTAAAGCTACATTGATGTCATTCCCGCTTGTCGGGTCGCCTCGGGCGACTCG
>JAZDLE010000046.1:0-2031 GCA_043802315.1 Nitrospirota bacterium | reverse complement strand
TGTTACTAATAAGAGCATAAGTAAGAGCACATATTTTTACACCCTCCCCTCAACCCCCTCCCATCAAGGGAGGGGAAATCTACTCCCTCTCCCCTGGTGGGAGAGGGCAAGGGTGAGGGGGTGTGGTTTTACTTATGAACTTCTTAGTAACTCGATAAAATTATTTGGAATATCTTTATTGTTATATTCACTAAAAATATTCCGGGAACCATCAAATCAAAGCTACACTAAGGTATCAAAAAAATAATATTTTCACAACATCTGTCTTATGGGCATGTAGGCAGAAAAGTTTGGAGGGTCATTTGGGGAAGGCAATGAGACGTTCTTGCTGATGCAAAAAATAAAATTTTGCACAATACCTATGTGGAGGATAGTACGTCCTCAGGGATGAGAGAAAAAACGAATATCAGATTAAGTCGTGACTATCAGAATCAATTATTTCAAGACTAAGGCCTTCTTCTTGAGATACCCTTCACCTTTTCTTCAATATTTTTCATGACCAGAAGTATCTTCCTGTCTCTTGCCTTTGCGATTTTATCCATTAATGTGTTTATGTCAGCAGGTTTTTCGAGGAACTCTATCGCTCCTTCTTTCATCGCTTCAACAGCCTTGTCAATGGTGCCCTGCCCCGTAAGCATGATAATTTGCACTTCCGGATTTTCCTTTCTGATGCGCTTAAGGGTCTCGATACCTCCCATTCCCGGCATCATGACATCCAGAATGATCACATCAAAACTCTTGTTTTTCATTTTTACCAGAGCATCTTCTCCGCTGGTGGCAGTTTCTGCATTAACGCCATGAACTCCCAACCTTTGAGAGAGCATATCGAGAAACTTCTCCTCATCATCAACCAAAAGGACATTAGGTTTTATTGCATCTGACATGACGATAACCTCCTTATTATTGGGTTTTTTCTAATTACGGGAAAGCGTATAAGTAAGACGCCTGTGCCTTTACTTAACGACCGCATTTATGCAGACTTCCGAGCTATGGCAGAGAAATTTTATGCCTCCTAACTCTACTGTAAAAGAATTCTATATTTTAAGAACGTAATACCTTAACCAGACATATACCATGCAGATAATTACTGACTCGATCATTAATGGCATACCGTAGAGCATAAACTTCTTAAAGGATATTGGTTTCAAACACGCCATCAAGAACATTTAAAATAAAATATTACAGATTGGAAGAAAAAAGCAAGGTTAACAAATCACTCGCTACTCACAATAGCAACCGTTGGATTCTGACACCGCTGAAGAACAGTTGAACTCACCCCTCCCAGTATAAGGTCTTCGAGAGCACTACGCCCTTTACGACCTATAATGATAAGGTTATACTGTCCTTCTTCAGCCTCTTTGAGAATCTCTTCGGCAGGGTTTTTCCCAACCTTTCCTCTGGTTGTAATAAGCCCTTCTGGAATCCCAGCCTGGAGAAAAACCTCCTTAGCTTCATCCAGTATTCGCTTTGACTCCTCTTCAGGGTCTATTCCTTCTCTAACCCGTTTCAGATACAGTGCCAGATTAATGACCCTAAGCAGGGTAATCTTACTCACGTGAGCCTTTAATGCCGCAGCCAGGCAGGCAGCATCTTCTACACCTCTCATGGAATAGGTCGAACCGTCAACAGGAATAAGAATTTTAGGAATAAGGCATGCCTCACCTTTCAGAACCCTATGGCCTACTATGTACACAGTCTGCCTGCTTGCTGAATGGACAACCTTGTTGGTAACACTACCTAAGAGAAACCCCTTGATTTCTGATAGTTCTCTTCTGGCTATTACAATAGTAGAGAAATTCCCTTTATCTGCAACTCTGATAATTTCACGAGCTGTGTCGCCACGCGCGATAAGTATTCCAATCTCTCCTTCAATGCCCGCGTCCCTCAGAATTTTTTCACCTTCATCGAAGAAGGAGCTGATTTTCTCTTCACCCTGGCGGCTTAGAAATCCCTTTGCAGTAACATGAAGTAAGGTAATACCTGAGAGACTCTTTCCTAAAGACGCACCCAGACACCCGGCAAATTGCAGAG
>JAZDLE010000045.1:0-36968 GCA_043802315.1 Nitrospirota bacterium | reverse complement strand
TACACGGCCTGCTGCATCAGAGATATGGTGGAGATTTCCTAAGTTTGTTCTCGGTTTCTTTGTTGCCTCAGTAGTTATCACAATAATCGCATCTCAATATTCCCTTCAGGATTACGACAAGATTCTTAAGCCTGAACTTATTAAACCTATAAAGAGTCTCCGGTCGTGGGCATTTATTTTTTGTTTTCTAAGCATCGGCCTTACTACGAGATTCAGGGAACTTGCTTCTGCTGGAAAAAAGCCATTCTGGGCTTTTACAATTGGCGTTGTAGTTAATGCAACATTGGGCTTTGTCCTTTCTGTTTTAGTACTGGGAGATTTCTGGATAAGCAAAACAGCTCAGTAGATTTTCTATTGTTCAATGGGAACTACTTGTAGGGAATGTAGATATTTCAATAATGACCCGGCATGGCTTGAGAGGGTCTTGCCTGGATTGAATGCCTTAAGCTCTGCATACGGATGTGCAAGGGGAGAGGCAGGAATATGCAATAAGCGTGATCTCTATCTCTCACCTATTAAAAAATGCAAATATTTCGAACATGTGGATAGCAGCCCTCCCCTTATCGATTCATAAGCTTCCTTGCATGATAAATCCGTTGAAGGACAGTAATGTGGGTAAGGACAAGCATTATCCATAGTACGGGTAAGAGCCATCCAGAAATTGTAGCAAATGCTAAAAGGATAATCCTCTCGGGCCTTTCCATAATTCCTGTATGGCACGATGTACCAAGGCCCTCTGCCCGTGCCCTTGCGTAACTGATGAGAAAGGCACCAACTAATGTACCGAGGCTGAGATAAGCACCTGTAAGGTTACCTTTCTCAATGAAATACCATGATATGGCGAGGAACAGGAATGCATCAGCATATCTATCGAGTACAGAATCAAGGAATGCACCAAATTGAGTAATTCCTCCCCTCATTCTTGCGACTACCCCATCAAGGATATCAAAGAGTCCACCGATCAGGATTAATATTCCACCTAATTTGATACTTTTCGGAATAACTAAGGCTGCTACGGCTGTGATAAGAAACCCGACTATGGTAAGGGTATTTGGACTAAGGGGGATTCTTTTTGCGATATGGCTCAGAGGGATGTCAAGAAAATGGCCGAGTTTGGCACTTAACACCCTCTATCGTTCCCTCTTCCCAGCAATAAATTCTTCTAGCATGTTCCGTGCTTCCTCGTCTGGGAACTGTTCAATGGGATGTTTCATGAAATATGCAGAAGGAGATATGAGCACGCCTCCTACCCTTCTGTCACGGGCAATTTTACAGCACCGTATAGCATCTATGACAACTCCTGCACTGTTTGGAGAGTCTTCGACAGAAAGTCTGAGTTCAAGGTTTATGGATACATGTCCAAAGACCCTTCCCTCTATCCTGAGAAAACAAATCTTATTGTCCATAAGCCAGGGAACATAATCAGAAGGACCTATGTGGATATGGTCATTTTTCAACGGATTCTGAAGTTGAGACTGAACTGCCTCTGTCTTAGATATCTTTTTAGATTTTAATCTATCATGATTTAACATATTCAAGAAATCGGTATTTCCACCTACATTTAATTGGTAGGTGCTGTCTATCTTTACGCCCCTGTCTTCAAAGAGCTTCGTCAGTGTTCTATGAATGATCGTAGCACCTATCTGGCTTTTAATATCATCTCCTATGATAGGAATATTTTTTTCTTCAAAGCGATGTGCCCAGGATTTGTTCGATGCAATGAAGACAGGAACACAGTTGATGAAACTAACACCGGTTTGCAAGCATGCCTCGGCATAAAAGGCTGTTGCCTTTTCAGATCCTACTGGCAGATAGCTCAGAAGAATCTCAGCACCGCTTTTCTCTAAAACTTTTGCAACATCACAAGGCTCCTTTCTGGCAACAATAAATCGTCTGTCCTGTGGATAATTTTCCATATGAGGGGCTACACCGTCTAACACCTCACCCATTTCAACAGTGACAGGATAATCAGGGATACTTCCATTGAATATTTTTGTACAGTTTGGTTTGGCAAAGATAGCTTCCTTGAGGGGTCTGCCTACTTTTCTCTCATCGATGTCAAAGGCTGCGACAATCTTGATATCACCTGGCCTGTACCCTCCAAGGTCATAATGCATGAGGCCGAGCGCTCTGTCCAGATGATTCTCGCTTAAGGCATCGTAATATGCAATGCCCTGAATCAGGGAACTGGCGCAATTTCCTATCCCAGCAATCGCAATTCTTATCTCTCCCATTCTCTCATCTCACCCTTTTTTGTATCCTCTTATATAAGAGAACAATAAGGTCTTCGAGCCTTATGTTGAATTCCTTTAAAAGACTCTCTACCGACTCTTCGCAGTTAAGCAGGAATCTTTTCCATATTCTCTGTACAGTGTCCTTATCAAGATCAGATGCAATTGCGGCCTCTCTGAAGCTCATCCCCTCAAGGAGATGATGAATGACTTCCTTTATCGTAGTCTCCTTTGTATGGAGACCGAAAAAGAACGAGCTGCGTCGTTCGGAAAATGTTGAGTTACAGGTTTTACATTTAAGGAGTTTTCTACGATTCCTTCCGTACCTGTCATAGATGACGATATTTCCAAGTCCCCTTTTTCCATGGTTATTACATGACTCGTTTGGACAGAAGAAATCGTCTAACTTAATAGGAATTTGCATACATCTTTATATATCAAATCCCTTTTTTATGTCAAGAAATTAATCCAGCGAAATGGGGACATATAGAGGAAAGGCTATTGCCCGATGTTAACCCCCAGCTTTTTATAAAGCAAGGGGAAGTTCACATTCTCCATAACCAGTTCCATACCGTGAGCTACTTTTGCCTTGTCCCTCAATCGTAACCGTACAGAGAGTTTTTCTAATTTTTTAGCTACAGCATAGGTATCGTCTCTGACTACGATAATGGGTATCTCTTTCTGTTCGGCCCTGGCTATAATAATTTCACTCGGATAGAGTTCACCCGTAAGGACGAGGCATTCTGTGCCAGATTCTATAGCAGATAACTGTATGTCGGCTCTGTCACCGCCCACAATCACCGCATTGTTTTTCGTCCGCTTAAAATATTCTGTAGCTCTATCGACCTGCATAGCTCCGATTAAGAAACGCTCCACCAGATTAGTCAGCTTGTCATGGCAGCATAAAACCTTACCACCCAGCATCTCATTCAATTCCTCTGCTGTAATGGAACCAACTAAGGGATCATGTGGCAATATACCGATAATATCTACACCCGTTCTTTTTAAAAAGGGAACAATATAATCCTCTACACCTTGCTTATATTCATGCGTAACTTTATTGAAAATTACCCCTACGAAGTGATCTTTAAGATCCTTTTTTGCCTGGAGGATATAATCAACGCAGTAATCACCTTCATACTTCACCACAATGACCGCCTTTGCATTAAGGCGCCTTATTACCTTCAGGCCTGATGTGCCAAGGATACTCCAGGAATAAATGCTCCCAGAGCCACCAACTATCATGATGTCTTTATCTTTTGATAGCTGCTGGTATGATTTTTCGATTTTTCCCAAAAGACCCCTAATATCCTTTTGGTAAGCTTTAACGGTAAGCTCCTGGGTCATTACGACGGGACATATTTCAGATAGAGGATCTTTCAACTCCAGAGCTCTATAGATAAACCAGGCATCTTTATCCGAAAGAATATTTTCAATCTTAATGGGTAATATACCCACAGGCTTGATATATCCTACCCGGAAACCGTCTTTCTTAAACTTGCGACCTAGTCCCATTGTGACCAGGCTCTTTCCAGAGTATCCTGATGTGGAACCTACATATAAAGAAACCATTTTAGTTCCCTCCTATAATAAATCGTGCATCAATAGCTACCACTCCTTCACCTCGTTTCTTAACCAGGAGTGGGTTTATCTCAGCCTCGATGATCTGGGGAAAATCAAAAGCCATTTGCGATAAAAGCAATATGGATTTCTCTATAGCATCGATATCAGTTTCTGCCTCTCCTCTTACCCCCCGCAAAAGAGGAAAGACTTTGGTTTCCCTGATCATTTCATGAGCATCCTCCTTGCTTAAAGGTGCAATCCTGAAAGAAATATCCTTCAACACCTCGACGTAGATACCTCCCAATCCAAACATAATCATATGTCCAAACTGGGCATCTCGCGTTATACCGATAATAACCTCTTTCCCACCAGAGACCATCTCCTGAATCATCACTCCACTTATTTGGGCCGTAGGCATAATATGTTTGACACGGGTAGTGATATCAAAAAAGGTATTTTCTACTTCCTTTTTGCTGTTGATATTGAGTTTGACTCCACCGATATCACTCTTGTGGAGAATCTGGGGCGAAACAATCTTCATTACCACTGGATAACCTATTCTTTTTGCAGCGGCAAAAGCCTCTTCAGAGGTTCTGGCCATCAAACTCCTCGGTTGCAAAAATCCATAAGCATGTAAAACCTCGTAGATTTCCGAGTCTGTTAAATGCTCACGTTTTTCTCCCTTGACCGTCTCAAAGATATTCAGGACCTTATCTTTTAAGCCTTCAAAATTGGGATATACCTTCTCGGGCCTCTTTGTCCATACATGATATTGATACATAGCATTGAGGGACGAAACGGCATGTTCTGGATAACTGTAATTAGGAACATGGTATTTTGTGAGAATCTTAGATCCAGATTCGATACTCTTTTTTCCCATAAATGACGTCAAGATAGGTTTATCACTTAAATGAGCAATATTTGCTATTGCCTTGGCAGTACCTTCTACATCCACAACTGCCGTTGGGGTCAAAATAACTAATACCCCTTGTACCTTCTCATCTTGCACTACTAAATAGAGGGCCTTTTCATATCTCTCTGCTGTAGCATCTCCCAGAATGTCAACAGGATTATAAAATGATGCAAAGGGCGGGAGAAAATTTCTGAGCTCATCCACTGTTTCTTTATGTAAGGGAACGAGCTGAAGGCCTAACCTGTCACAGGCATCTGATGCTATGATTCCTGGCCCTCCAGAATTCGTTATGATGGCTACATTTGGGCCCTGAGGCAAAGGCTGATTGGCAAAAGCCACCGCATAATTAAAAAGTTCACCAACAGTGCGTACCCGAATAACTCCACTCTGCTTGAAGGCAGCATCAAAGGACGTCTCCCGGCCTGCAAGTGCACCGGTATGTGAAGATGCTGCTTTGACTCCTGCACTCGTAATGCCTGACTTCAGGATAATAAGCGGCTTCTTTTTAGAAACCTGGCTGGCAATTTCAACAAACTTTCTCCCATCCCTTACTCCTTCCATGTACCCCAAAATTACTTTTGTATTTTCATCTTCAGCCAAGGCCTGCATAATCTCCTCGTCGGAAATATCAGCTTTATTCCCCATGCTGATAAATCTTGAAAAACCTGTGTCTTCAGCGAGGGCAAGATCAAGAACAGCAATACCGAGTGCACCAGATTGGGAGAAAAAGGCAATATTTCCTTTATTCGGCATACCGGCAGAAAAAAAAGAGGCATTAATTCTCGAGTGGGTGTCAATCATGCCCAGGCAATTAGGACCTATAAACCTTACCCCTAATTCCCTTGCCTTTTTGACCAGTTCATCCTCTAACTTGGTACCCTCCGAGCCACTTTCTCTAAATCCTGCAGTGATAATTACAGCAGCACTAATCTTTTTTTCTCCGCATTGATCAATAACTTCTAACACCCTTTTGGGAGGGACTACTACTACTGCTAATTCTATCTCATCTGGTACATCGAGAATGGAAGGATAGGCCTTTAGGCCCAGAATTTCTGATGCCTCAGGATTAATAGGATAAACAGCTCCCTGGTAACCATACTGGATGACATTTTTGAGAATATCATAGCCTACTTTACCCGGTGTTCTTGATGCTCCGATGACTGCTATAGACTTTGGATTAAAAAAATTATCCAACATATAATTCAAATTTTAAAGATGAAGATTGAACGCTTCAATATAATACCCAAACTTCATTTCATTTTAAAAGCTAAAATTATTCTTTAAGCCGATGTTTGTCTCATGGATAACTTTGGGAAGAGAATTAGTGATTAGTGAGAGAATACTATGGCACTTTGGAACTTGATGCAGAAGCCTCGTCCAAGCCCCTTGGTTTTGCTAACCACTAGCAGTAATTTGGTGAAAATAAAGACCTTGTTAAGGTATAATTTTGTTAAGAAGGAGGCAAGGGATGTCAGTTAAAGAGATGATAAAAAATGAAATTGATAAACTACCTGAAAATATTCTTCAGGAGGTTTTCGATTTTATTCAGTTTTTAGAAAGTAAAAGAGAAAGAACTCTCCTTGTAAAAGCCTCTCAGGAGTTGTCCAGAGCATCATTTGAAAAAATATGGGACAACGAAGAGGACGCTGTCTATGACAGCCTATGAAAGAGGGGATATAGTTCTTGTACCTTTTCCTTTCTCTGATCAAACCACTACCAAAAAACGTCCAGCAGTCATTGTAACCTCCAATAACTATAATAATGCATCCTTAGACATTGCTATTATGGCTATTACCAGTCAGACAGAAAAAACGTTTGGGATAGGTGAATGCCTCATAAAAAATTGGAAAGATGCGGGCTTGTTAAAGCCATCCTCTATAAAACCAGCCATATCAACTATTGAGCAAAAACTGGTATTGAAAAAGTTAGGTAAACTCTCTCATGAGGATTTGCTTTCGATGGATAATATGTTAAGGGAACTTTTAGATTTGGGAGCAAAGTAAGAATTTAATCTTAATTTAATCTTCGTCAGTTCTAAAAACAGACTGTCGGTAATTACCCCTTTGAGTAATATGATGCGGATATCCAACAACAACAGCGCGTGATATTCTTGGTACGGATACAATAATATATTTACATCTTGGCTGATGTCAATAAATGGTCGCTGTCCCTGTTTTCGGCTTTTCTGTTTTCGGCTTTTCCTCTGTTGAAAATACATCATTGCAAAGCCCGACATGAATACATCATGTATGGTATGCCTTGTCTTGCCTGTTTGACGATGGTCATATATGCCTTGCAGCCTCTCAGATAGCTTCTTGCGCAATGAACTGAACGATAAATGTTCTTGATATGCATGTCGGTAGATAGAACATACCATATCAAGTATAGAAAAATCTAGCCTTGCCAAGTTGTGAACATTTTAATACTAATCTTTACAAAAAATAATTCCCGATTGTCCTGAAATTGCCCTATTTTCGTGCCTCCATTTTTTCGCCGTGAATTGCTGGTGATTAGTGAGAGTGCATAGTGTCAGTTAGAAAGACGTTATCGACACCGACACCCACCACTGACACTGAAAGGATTGCTTCAATCAATGCACTTTCGTAATGGACTGTGTAAAAAACGTTAGACACAGGACATCAGATAGGCTTTAAAACTGGTGGAAGAGAGCGGATGAAGGCCTCAGACTTTAGTGGTTTCATGAGTATATATTTTATATGCATGTCCAAGAGATCCAAAAGCTCTGAAAGGAGCAAATGGGAGGGCCTGATTCTCTGTATCTTTGTAATGTCCCAGATAAGGAGATTTGAATAGAGTTTCATGGCTCCTTGAGTGATTCTTACGGGAAAGTCTACCCCTTTTGCACAGACTTCACAGAGGATAGAACCATGGGATACATAAAAACAGTGTCCATCCTTCCCACATCTTCCACAGGTATCAAGCTTGGGTGCATATCCTACAAGCTTTAGGAAATGTATTTTATAGTACATTATCCCAAGATCTAATCCCCCCCTACCCCCTTTAGTAAAGGGGGGTGAGGGGGGATTATTCTCGATGGAATGTAACGTATGTAAAAATAAAGAGTAGACCTTTGTGTTTGCTTCCCTCTCAGGAATAAATTGAAGGGTAAGTTCTATTATTTCTGATACTTTGAGAAAGCAATGAAAGGTATCTCGTAACGATTGAAAAGAATGGATGATATCTGACTGTGTCAATCGCGGAAGCGTGGCATCTTCTTTACCCCAACATGCAATCCTTGAGTGTGTAAGTGGTTCAAGGCTACTTCCAAATCGACTCTTCGTTTTCAGGGGACTTTTTGCAAAAGTTTTGAGAAGTCCGAAATCCGGGGTAAGAAATGAGACAATAAGATCTGCGTCGCCAAAGGGAATAGTTCTTAAGACGATCCCCTCAGTCCTATGAAGCATTACATAATATTCCCGAAATCTTCTGGTCTGAGGTTTTTAAGCCACTCCTCAAGTTCGTCTGTGCTCCTTTTTTCCATAATGCTTTCTTCAACAAATATAGGGGCTTTGGTTCTTAAAGCAACTGCTACCGCATCACTTGGCCTTGAATCTATGAGGGTTTCTTTCTTGCCGTCATTCAGACAGACAAGGGCATAATAGGTATTATCCAGAATCTCTGTCACGATAATCTTTGTTATTCTAACCTTCAGGCCATCGGTGATATTCTTTATGAGATCATGGGTGAGGGGTCGAGGAGTTACGACTTTCCCTAATGCAAGAGCTATTGAATCGGCTTCTGTTTTGCCGATCCATATAGGTAATCTTCCATCTCCATCTATTTCTTTCAGAAGGAGAATGTACATGCTGCTCCGGGGATCAAAGAGCAGACCCTCCACGTTCATCTCGATGAGCATCTATGTGTACCCTAATTCCTCCAAAGTCCTCTTGTCATCTCGCCAGTCTTTTTTAACTTTCACCCATAACTCAAGAAAGACCTTTGTATTGAGAAGTCTTTCTATATCAATTCGTGCGGCAGTTCCTATCGATTTCAGCATCGATCCTTTCTTCCCTATTATTATACCTTTTTGTCCCTCTCTTTCAACATAAATATTGCTCATTATCGATATGAGTCCGTCTTCTCTCTCTTTCCATTCAGCTACTTCAACAGCAACTGAATGCGGTACCTCTTCCTCTGTCATCTCTGTAATCTTCTCCCTGATTATCTCTGAGACCATGAATCTTTCAAGCTGGTCTGTTATTGTCTCATCAGGATAATATTTTGGGCCATATGGCAGGTAGTCGTAGATTCTTTTCATAAGAAGCTCAATTCCATCCCCTGTTAATGCAGAGATGGGAATGATCTCTTTAAAAGGATAGAACTCTTTGAGGCAGTCTATAAGAGGAAGGAGGTCAGATTTCTTAACGATATCTATCTTGTTTATCAGCAGGAAGACCGGAGACTGAACTCTCTTCAATAACTCGATGATAAACCTATCTCCCCTACCAGGATCATGGGGCTCGACCATAAAGAGAATAATATCTACTTCTCTTAGTGCTTTCAGAGTTGTTTTCACCATTGTCTCACCGAGTTTATGCTTAGGCTTATGAATGCCCGGGGTATCTATGAAGATAATCTGTGCACCGGGAAGGTTCTTAATTCCGATAATTCTGTTCCTTGTTGTCTGCGGTTTCGGGGTGACGATTGCAATCTTCTCACCCAAAATTGAGTTCAGGAGTGTAGATTTACCGACATTTGGACGGCCAATAATAGATACATAGCCAGAACGGAAATCATTTAACCCTTCATCTACCACTGCTGCTTCAAGAAAGCCTACCTACTGCATCTCTTATTCTGTCAATACCCTTCTTTATATCCCCTATAGACGCTGCATAAGAAAGTCTGATATAGTCGTCATCGCCAAAGGCTTCTCCATGCACAAGGGCGACCTTAGCTTCTTCAAGGAGGTAGAGGGCAAGGTCTGATGAAGAAGAAATTGTTCTTTCCCCGGTAGACTTGTCATAAAGTTTGGATGTGTTAGGGAAAGCATAGAAAGCTCCTGTTGGTGTAAGACAGCTCATGCCAGGAATAGCATTGAGTTCACCGATCAGGAATCTCCTCCTTCTGTCGAATTCAGCAAGCATCATAGTGATAAAGTCTTGAGGACCTCTCAGAGCCTCAACTGCTGCTTTCTGGGCAATGGATGTAGGATTGGATGTGGATTGACTCTGAATATTCGTCATAGCCGTTATGAGTTCTTTTGGACCCGCTGCATAACCAATCCTCCAGCCTGTCATGGCATAAGACTTTGAAAGTCCATTTACAAGTATTGTTTTTGCTTTTATCTCATTGTCAAGAGATGCAATGCTTACGTGTTTGAAGCCATCATAGGTGAGTTTTTCATAAATCTCATCCGATATAACAAATATTCCATATCTGAGGACCACTTCGGCTATTTTTTCAAGCGTCTTCTTATCATAGGTAAGTCCTGTCGGATTGGAAGGTGAATTCAGTATCAGTGCCTTTGTTTTCTTGGTGATAGAAGATTCAATTGCTTCTGGTCTGACCATAAAGGAGTCAGACTCGTATGTCTTTACAAAAACAGGAATGGCATCATTGAGCACAACCTGGTCAGGATACGATACCCAGTAAGGAGATGGAATTAAGACCTCATCACCAGGATTCAATAATGCCTGGTCAATATTATAGAGGCTGTGTTTTGCACCACAGGAGACGATGATTTCTTCCCGTGTATAATTCAGGTTATTGTCTCTCTTGAATTTCTCAATAATTGCATCCTTCAGAGGGTCGATACCTCCAACGGGGGTATATTTTGTAAAGCCCTCTTTGAGAGCCTGTATTGCAGCCTCTTTGATGTTTTCAGGGGTATCAAAATCCGGTTCTCCTACACCAAAACTGACGATATCAACTCCTGCTGCCTTCATTGCCTTTGCCTTTGCATCGATAGAAAGCGTGGGTGATGGCTTAATCTTTTTTGCCCTTTCAGAAAGCATACATTCTCTCCTTCTCGTTTATGAATAAGTACTTTATGATTAAAGCCGTATATACACTATCACAGGAAACATTTTATCACAACAAGGCGGCCCAACCAGGCAAGAAACTACCGTAAACCTTTAATCTTTTCCAGTGTATCGATATATATTGCCTTTTTTGAAGGATTAAGCTCGATGGCTTTGAGTGCTAACCTCTCAGCCTCAGCAAGGTTTTCTTGCTTTATAAAATAAAGCCATGCAAGATTATTGTATGCATCAGCATTCGCTGGATCTTTTTCGATAGCTTTGTTGTAATAGACCTCTGCCTTGTCATATTCATTTTTTTGAAAATAGACGTTACCCATGTAAAGATATGCCAAGGGGAGTTTTTTTGAAGCTTCCTTATATTCTCTCATTGCATTGTCCAGTTCGCCCTTTTTTTCATAGGTAACGCCTAAGTTGAGATGCTCATCAGGGCTCAGAGGGTCGTCAAGAACAATTATCCTCGGGGAGGCACAAGCAAACAAGCAAAAAGCTAATAGCATAGAGCATATGGCATAGAGTTTTGCACTCTTAGCTCTTTGCTCCATGCTTTTTGCTAACAACTCTTTGCTCTTTGCCCTTAGCTCTTTGTTATTCATATGGGTTTTATGAGCAGTGTCCAGAACCCTGTTTTCTTCCATGACTTCATAAAATCTCTTTCAGATATAAACTTATTTTTGTCCTTTCCCGAGTTTACAACTACACCATGTTCATTATATCCGATGACAACCAGGAAGTGGTTCGCCTGAATGAAAGAAAAACCATAATCTACGAGTACGATGACTGGATAACCGGAGTCTATGTTTTTTCTCAGGTCATCCATATTTCCTTCATACTGAGCTGCCATCAATCCCTTTTTCTGTGCATAAAGAACCATATCAATGCTCAGTGTTCCTCTTGCAGAATCGCTGTAGATTTCTCCAGCAATTTCATCTGGCGTTACCTTTAGCCCCCAGTAGTTCAGCACTCCAGCGAGGGAAGCCGGACCGCATTGGTAGCTCGTCTGTGGATAAAAGGGGATATTTTCTATGGTGTGACTCTGGCTGATATTGTTAACGGTTGCGCAAGAACATAAAAAAACAAGGAGGAGAAAGATAAAGGATAAGGGAAGAAAGAAGAGATTTATTCTCTTGTGGTTTGTATCCTTCCTCCTGCCCTCATCTTTCTTCATTCATTACGTTACAATAACTTTATGCCCCGTGAGTTGCAATATGATGATAACGAGTATTACAACTACAAGAAGGGCAACGATTATACCAAGTGCATCGCCTCCAACTTTTAAGTTATCTACTTTCGTGGCGATCTGGTGAATCTGCTGGTCGCTCAGCTGGGTAAGCCTTTTTTGAATCTCATCCTGTGTAAAACCTAACTGTTCAAGCCTTTTACTTACTGTCTTTGTCTCCAAGAACTTCTGTATTTTTTCAAGGTCAGCAGTTTTATAGACCGGTGTAAGAGAAGTAATCTCTGATTCTACAAGACCTGCGTCTACTTTTGGTGCAATGCCTATTATGAACATCACTACAACAAGATACCATGCCACATGTCTCATATAGGGTATTCTCATCCAATTCACCTCCTTTCCTTATTGAATTAAGACTCTGCCTTATAGCATAGAGTCTTTACTCTCTCTATGTAAAGATTCATTGATATATTCTTTCCTTGAGTGACTGCCGAGGGAGGTAAGTATCTCATAGGGTATCGTCTGTGCTTTCCGAGCAAGTTCATAGGCAGTTATTGACTCATTACCTTGTTTTCCAAGAATAACCACTTCATCACTTTCTCTCACATCCTCGATCTCGGTCAGGTCAACCATTGTGAGATCCATGCATATTCTCCCTACGACAGGTACGCGCCTGCCTCTCACAAGTACCGCTGCATTATTAGAAAAAAGTCTATTATAACCATCTGCATAACCGAGAGGGAGCACCCCTATTTTGCTCTGCCGTTTTGTTACAAATGTCCTACCGTAGCTAATTGGGAAGTCAGGGGGAAGGTTTCTTATACAGAGGATTTTTGTCTTGACCTTCATTGCAGGTATGAGGGTTGTTGGTTCTGAGTTAATAATCCCATCATGCCCCCCACTTTTAAATCCCCCCTTACCCCCCTTTTCTAAAGGGGGGGTGGGGGGATTATCTGGTAGATTTGGATTATAACTAAGGGGAGAGTACCCATAAAGCATAAGTCCGGGCCTTACTGCATCAAGATGGGCATCCTCAAAGTTGAGGACAGCTGCACTATTTGCCATATGTGAAAAGATTTTTTTATTCAATTTCTTGCACAGGGTCTCTCGTATCATGTTAAATTCTTTGAGCTGTATAGCTGCATATGACCTATCTGAGAGATCAGCATCTGAAAAGTGACTCATAAGTCCAGATAGCTCTATACCCTCCATTCCTGCAATTTTAACGATGTCCTCAATGATATGTTTCCCACTCAGCCCAAGTCTCCCCATACCGGTATCTACCTTCACGTGGATCTTTATCGTAGCCCTTTTCTTCCTCGCTACTCGTGATAGAGCAGATGCGGTAGTTATGTCATGTATAACTGGCAGGAGTTCAAAATCAAAAAAATTATCGATATCTTCACAGTCAAAAAGGACTATTATTGGTGCTGTAATACCAGCATTTCTGAGCACTAAACCCTCACCTATATATGCTACTGCAAGGAAAGAGGTCCCTTCTTTAAGCAACCTTTTTGAGACCTCTATACACCCGTGGCCATAGGCATCTGCCTTAACAACAGCTATTACAGATCTTTTTTTAACAGCTCTGCTGACAGTCTTGAGATTGTGCGCTATTGCAGAAAGATTAATTTCCGCAATCGCTCCCCTATTCACCTTCTTTTTCTTTTTTATCTATCTCTTCTTTTTTAGATTCTTTTTTTGGCGTTACATCTATTTCGTCAGGTTCAGACACGCCCTTTTTAAAATTTCTGATTGCCTGTCCTATACCCTTGCCAATCTCTGGTAACCTTGTAGCACCAAACAGAACAATAACTATTACCAGTATGATAAGTAGCTCCTGCATTCCTAAACCAAACATATTTTCCTCCTCTCTTTATAAAAGCAGATAGCAGGCGGCAGTTTATAAAAAATGCTAACTGCTGACTGCTAATCGCTCTCTTTCATAGTCTTCTACGGTATTTATATTAACGAAGGATCTCCCTTCTGGATCTATTGCCCTCACCTCATCTTCGCTTATATAAAGGACTTCTATTTTTTTGAGAAATTCCCTCAGCCCTCTCATACCTTTTCTTATACTGTCTTCCATTTTCGGAACAAGCTTTTTTGAATATATGCCCAGTAATGGTTGGGGTTTCCCATCAAAGATAGGAATTACAGCGTCCCATCTCTTTTCCCACCTGTCAACAATGTATCTTATAAGTTCCGGCTTTATGAAAGGCATATCACATGCGGTAACAAAAATTTCAGGAGCCTCCAGAGTTATCAAGGCTGAAAGTAAGCCTGTCATAGGTCCTCTGTATTTCACGATATCCCCAACCATCGAGACACCGAGATAGAAATAGCACTCGGGGTTATTGGTGCTTATAATAACACAAACAAAGATTTCCTTGAGGAGTTCAACATTGGACTCAATAATCCTCCTGCCCTTTATCTCGAGAAACCCCTTCATTACAGGAAGCCGTTTATTTTCTCCGCCTGCTAAAATTAGGGCCTTCACCCTCTTTACCCTCTCTCATGGATAAAAAGTTGTACCATGTAACTCTTTATATAGTTTATTAAAAATCTTTTCTTAACACAAGGCAAAAGTCTTTACTGAGGGCAGAAAAGGTAGTTTTCTCTTGCCCTAATGTGTTACTTGTGATATTGTAATAAGTAAGAAAGGTTGATTATTTTATAATATGTGGAGGTGCAAATCAGGGTGCATGCCTGCCCTGTTTGTGATAAGTGAAAAAGTTGATCCGGCAAATTAGATCTTTTGGGAGCCTGAGTAAGGAGTCGGTGTGCATGTCTCCTTTAAGGAGAAAGCCTGAAGTCTCTTTCGGGGCACCCACCTATAATATCGGCGGATCTAATTCTCCCTTACACGGCAGGGCGGGTTTGTTTTATCTGTGTGGTTGGTCTGTTATGATGTTTTCTTTTATGGAGGATTATAAATAATTCTATGATAGAGAGTAGACAAAAAATTACCTTAAAGAATAAAGATTTCTCACCTCCAAAAGTCTCACTTATGTCATAACCTCCCAGCCACTAAAGCACGTTTCTCAAAAGGGGCTTTAAGCCTCATAAAAGGTATACCTCCGTATGCAGGAGGAAAGAAGAAGGAGGTTTGAAATAAAATGACTCCAACAGGATATTTACTGGTAGCAGTATTTACAGGGCTCATCGTAGGGATCGTTCTGAGTCTTATCTACCGTTCAAGTCTAAAGAGCAAAAAAGCCGCTATCGAAATAGAAATTGGAAATGAAAAGGCGAAGATCATTGAGGAGTCCAAGAAAGAGGCTGAAAAGATTAAAAAAGAAGCACTTCTGGAGGCTAAGGATATTGTCTATCAAGCCAAATCAGAGATTGAAAAGGAACTCAAGGAGAGACGTTCCGAGGTAAACCATCTCGATAGGAGGGTAAGGCATAAGGAGGAAACCCTTGAGAAGAGGTTTGACCAACTTGAAAAGAGAGAACAGGAGCTATCGAGAAAAGAAAAGGATTATAACATAAAGGAACGTGGCATACAGGAGAAGGAAAACCATTATAATCAGTTGATAAAAGACCAGACACAGGTGCTCGAGAGGATATCTGGTTCAAGCTCGGAAGAGGCAAAACAGGAGCTTATGAGGAGGATAGAGGAGGAATCGAGGTTTGAGGCTGCTAAACTCATTAAAAAGATCGAGGACGAAGCAAGAGAAAATGCAGAGAAAAAGGCAAAAGATATCATGGGCCTTGCTGTCGAGCGGTACTCAAGTGACTACGTTGCAGATGCAACTATAACTGCTGTAACCCTCCCAAATGACGAAATGAAGGGAAGAATAATTGGCAGAGAGGGGAGAAACATCAGGGCCCTCGAGGCTGCAACAGGTGTTGACCTGATTGTTGATGATACACCAGAGGTTGTCACACTCTCTGCTTTCGATCTTGTCAGGCGTGAAATTGCAAGACTTTCTCTTGAACGACTCATAACAGACGGAAGGATACATCCAACAAGGATTGAAGAGATAGTAGAAAAGGTGAAGAAGGAGGTTGAAACGCACATTAGGGAGGAAGGGGAAAAAGCTGTTTTTGACCTCGGACTTTCTGGTATACATCCAGAACTGCTGAAACTTCTCGGTAGGCTTAGATACAGGACATCTTATGGTCAGAACGTCCTTCAACATTCGAGGGAGGTAGCATACCTTGCGGGTCTCATGGCTGGTGAACTCGGTGTGGATGTAAAACTTGCAAAGAGGGCCGGTATCCTCCACGACATCGGAAAAGCGGTAGACCATGAAGTAGAGGGATCTCACCAGGAGATTGGTGCAAACATAGCAAAGAAGTATGGAGAGAATCAGAAAGTAGTAAATGCCATAGTAGTACACCACGGAGAAGGAGACCCGTCAACGGTTGAGGCTGCCCTTGTAACTGCTGCCGATGCATTGTCGGCTGCACGCCCGGGCGCAAGAAAAGAAAGCATAGAGAGTTACCTCAAGCGCCTCGAAAAACTCGAGCAAATGGCCCTTTCCTATAAAGGCGTTGAGAAATGCTATGCAATCCAGGCTGGGAGAGAATTAAGGATAATCGTAAAGCCTGAGGATGTAACCGATGAACTGTCCTCCATGATGTCGAAGGAGCTTGCAAAAAAAATAGAATCAGAAATGACATATCCTGGTCAGGTAAAGGTTACCGTTATCAGGGAGTCTCGATATGTGGAATATGCAAAATAATAACCTTAACCAGGAGGCAGGAAAGGCTGTCTCGGAATTTTTATAATCGACAGATTATTACTATGACAATGCTCAGTGCCCTAAAAATGAGAGGTTTTTTCGTTTACGCTTCAAAAGGCTTTACTGAAAGGTGTCGTATAAAAATTCTTCCCCAACCTTTCCTGACTCTTAACTCTTAAATATGAAGCTACTTTTTGTCGGTGACATAGTAGGTAAGGTAGGGAGGATAACGACAAAGGCTTTGCTTCCTGCTATCGTTGACAGATATAAGATAGATTTTGTCATTGCTAATGGCGAGAACGCAGCAGGTGGTTTTGGGATAACGGATAAACTTGTCTCAGAGATTTTAGGTTACGGCATACATATTATCACTACTGGAAACCACGTTTGGGATAAAAAAGAGTTTATTGCCCAGATATCAAAAGAAAATAGATTGCTCAGGCCTTTGAACTATCCTCCTGGGGTGCCCGGTTATGGAAGTGTAATGTATACCCTTTCAAACGGGGGGAAAGTAGGGGTGATGAACATATCCGGAAGGGTCTTTATGTCAAATATGGATTGTCCCTTCAGGACAGCCAAAGAGGAGGTAGAAAAGTTAAGGAATATAACAAAAATGATCGTCGTAGATTTTCATGCAGAAGCAACCTCTGAGAAGATAGCCTTTGGCTATTTCATGGACGGTAAAGTAAGTGCAGTCATTGGAACCCATACACATGTCCAGACTGCTGACGAAAAAATATTGCCTGGAGGAACAGCCTACATAACAGATGTAGGCATGACAGGTCCAGACAACTCTGTTATTGGAATAGAGAAGGAACTGGTCATAGAGAGATTTTTAACTAATATACCTGTGCGGTTTGAGACAGCCAAGGGTGAAGGAATCTTCTCTGCTATTGTTGTTGAGATCGACGAGAAGACAGGAAAGGCCTCAGCGATACAGAGGCTTCAACTAAGATATCCGTAATATCCACAAAGTTCTCAATCACCCTCCTCTTAAAACTTCCCTTCGAGTCGTTCATTGCCAGGAAAGGGAAAAGTTGTGATTTGAATTCCTTGACAAACATATTGATCTCGGATAAATTAACTAAAAATTACAGGAGGTTACGTATGCCGCATGCTACGGTAATATATACACAGGGTCTGCAATTTGTAGGAGAAGCATCTTCAGGTCATGCAATAGTTATGGATGGGGACCCCGAGGTTGGTGGAAACAATACAGGCTTAAGGCCAATGGAGCTGCTTCTTGTGGGATTAGGAGGATGTGCAGGAATGGACATTGTCTCTATTTTGAGAAAGAAAAAACAGGAGTTGATGGGTCTCGAGATAGATGTCAGAGGACAGAAAGCAGAGCATTACCCCAAAAAATATACTGATATAGATATAGAGTTCATCATAAAAGGTAGAAATATATCTGAAGATGCTGTGAAAAGGGCAATCGATCTCTCAATGAGTAAATACTGCTCTGTTAAAGCCACCCTTGAGGGCTCTGCAAAGATAAGCTTTTCTTACAGGATCATTCAGGAATAGGGCTAACCAGAGGAGATGGTTGTCCTTAAATATATTGCTACCATAGGTTTCATAGGTTATCTTCCCTTTGCACCTGGAACGTTTGGTTCTTTAGTCGCCTTTGCCTTCTTTATTCTTTTAAAACCGACCCCTTTTATTCATATCCTGATGGTATTTCTCCTTATACCGGTTGGCATTGTATCTTCCCATCATGCTGAAAGACTTTTCAATAGTAAGGACTGCAAACATATCGTTATTGATGAATTTTGTGGTTATCTCCTTTCAGTAGCCCTCCTTCCTTTTAGCTATGTTCAAGCTGTAATCGCCTTTTTTTTATTTAGGTTTTTCGATATACTAAAGCCGTTTCCGATTAAAAAGATGGAATCCCTCAGCGGTGGGAAAGGCATTATGGCAGATGATATTGTTGCGGCCATATATACAAATTTAGTCCTGCAGGTATGGAAGCTCATTCATTAGTATGGACTTGAGGTGTTTTATAGCAATAGAACTCCCTGAGCCGATAAAGGAAGACGTTGGTGAGCTTATTGAAGTCCTTAATAAGCACCATGGAGATGTGAAGTGGGTAGTGTATAAAAACCTCCATCTTACACTCAAGTTTCTTGGCAAGACATCTGAAGATTTGATACCTAAGATAGATGAGTCCCTCTCTCATAGTGTATTATCTTATATACCCTTTTGTATTAAAATATATGACGTAGGGGTATTTCCAAACAGGAAATACCCAAGGGTTATATGGGTTGGAATTGAAGATTCAGAGATACTGAAAAGACTTCAGAGGGATATTGAAGATAAAATGGTGTTGTTAGGCTATCAAAGAGAAAATAGAGAATTTTATCCTCATTTGACAGTCGGAAGAGTGCGTTCCCAAAAAGGAATGGCAAATCTGATTCAAGAAATAGATAATTTTAAAGGTAAAGATTTTGGGAGTATTGACGTCCATACGATAAGACTAATGCAGAGTGAACTAAGACCTACGGGGGCCCAATATTTTTGTTTACGGGAGATACCTTTAGGAAGGGGGAAAGATGAGCGATAAAGAAAAGACAAAGGCACTTGAGATGGCGATTTCACAGATTGAAAAGAGTTTTGGGAAAGGTGCTATCATGCGGCTTGGGGCAGAGGGAGTTGCTGAAGGCATTCAGGTAATTCCTTCAGGCTCTTTAGCCCTCGATATCGCAACAGGAGTCGGTGGTTTACCGCGAGGGAGGGTTGTAGAGATATTCGGTCCAGAGTCCTCAGGGAAAACCACATTGGCGTTAAATGCCATTTCTCAGGCACAGAAGGCCGGGGGAACCGCAGCCTTTATTGATGCAGAACATGCCCTTGATATTAATTATGCACAGAAACTCGGTGTGAAAATAGAAGATCTCCTCGTGTCACAGCCTGATACAGGAGAGCAGGCCCTTGAGATTACAGAAGCCCTTGTCAGGAGCGGAGCTGTTGACATCATCGCAATAGATTCTGTTGCTGCTCTTGTTCCCAGGGCAGAGATAGAAGGAGAGATGGGTGATTCCCTTCCAGGGCTCCAGGCGAGGCTTATGAGTCAGGCCATGAGAAAGCTTTCCGCTGCAATTGCAAAATCCCACACAACAGTGGTATTCATTAATCAGATAAGGATGAAGATAGGGGTAATGTTCGGTAGTCCGGAGACGACTACAGGAGGAACAGCTTTGAAGTTTTATTCCTCCATGAGGCTTGATATCAGAAGGATAGATAATATTAAAGAAAATCAGGAGACAGTCGGCGGAAGGGTGAGGGTAAAGGTAGTAAAAAATAAGGTGGCTCCTCCTTTCAAACAGGCCGAGTTCGATATCTATTTCAATGAAGGGATTTCACGGATTGGAGAGATTGTTGACCTCGGTGTCGAAAAAGGCATCATCGAGAAATCAGGGGCGTGGTATAGCTATGGTGGAAATAGAATCGGTCAGGGCCGTGAAAATGCAAAAGAATTCTTAAAAACCAATAGAGATGTTGCAGGAGAGATAGAGAAGAAGATCATTGAATCCTGTAGCATAAGGAGATAAGTATGGATATTATTGCACTTTTGAAAAAGGCCTATGCCATGAGTGCCTCAGACCTTCATATAAAGGTCGGTTCCCCACCGGTACTCAGAATAAACGGAGAGCTTACTCCCCTCACCTCAGAAAGCAGGGTTAGCCCCGAGGATGTTTTGAAGGTTGTTTACTCTGTTATGACGAATGAACAGAAAGAGTTCTTTAAGAAGGAGAAAGATATTGATTTTGCCTACAGTGTTCCTGGAGTTGGAAGATTCAGATGCAACGTCTTTATACAGAGAGGATCGTTAGGAATCGTCTTCAGAGTCATCCCCATGAGGATACCCACCGTCGAGGAACTACACCTCCCAGACATTATTAAAAAGATCTCTATGGAACAGAGAGGTTTGATTCTCGTCACAGGGACAACAGGTAGTGGAAAGACAACAACCCTTGCTGCAATGATAGACCTGATCAATGCAAATAGAACAGTACACATCTTAACGATTGAGGACCCGATAGAATATACCCACAGAGATAAAAGGAGCATCGTCAACCAGCGAGAGATAGGGAGTGATACTGATTCCTTCGGCAAATCATTAAGGCAGGCCCTCAGACAGGACCCTGATGTAATACTTGTTGGAGAGATGCGTGATTTCGAGACGATCCAGACAGCACTGGTTGCTGCAGAAACAGGCCATCTTGTTTTGAGCACACTGCATACAACAGATGCGACCGAGACAGTCAACAGAATCATTGCGGTATTTCCTCCCTACCAGCATAAACAGGTAAGGATGCAACTTGCATCTGTACTGAAGGCTATCATATCGATGAGACTTATGCCAAAAGCAGACGGAAACGGAAGGGTTCCCGCTGTTGAAGTTCTTATTGCTACGGCAATGATAAAAGACTGTATCCTCGATCCAGACAAAACAAAATTAATTCCTGATGTCATTGCACAAGGGACACTCCATTACAGCATGCAGACCTTTGACCAGTCCCTCTTTCACCTCTTTAAATCAGGCCTCATAACCTATGAAGAGGCACTGAGAATGGCCACGAATCCTGATGACTTTGCCCTCAGGGCAAAAGGTGTCCAGGCAGCAAGCAACCTTACCTTAGGAGAGCAATCTCAACCACAGGATGAAGGCACGATGAAAATTGAGAAGTTTGGACGATAAGGCAAGGCAGTACGCCTTGAAGCTCCTGAGTTACAGAGGGAGAAGTGTGAGGGAACTGGAAGAGAGGCTGAGAAGGAAAAAGTTCCCTGACCATGTGGTTTCTTCTACCATGAGACATCTTAAGCACACAGGTCTCCTTGATGACAAAGCACTTGCTGAGGCCATGAAAAGAGAGGCAATGACAACAAAATTTCTCAGTCAATATGGCGCAAGGAAAGTCATGCTTGCAAGGGGCATATCTCGAGAGATTGTTGATTCGATGTTCAGTCCTGATGAAAAGGATGATATTAAAAATGCTAACAGGCTTGTAGACAAAAAACTGAGGATTATAGAGAACCTTCCAGATGAAAAAATAAAGAGAAGGCTTTACAATCTCCTTCTGAGAAAGGGTTATTCCTTCGAAACAATAAAGTCTGTATTAAGGAAAAGAAACTTTAAGGAGGATTAATATGAAGAAAGTGATTCTTACAGTCTTGATTCTTTCATTCCTTTTAGGAGTAGGATGTACAAAATCAGTACGATATTCTGAGGATGAAATAAAGACGTTCACTCCTGAAACACAAGAGTATATAAGAAAGGGGCAAGTTCTGCTTGGTATGAGTACACAAGAGGTGAGGTACGCATGGGGGTCACCCGATTCTATAAGAATCCTCGAACCTTTTGAAGGAAAGCAAAGGGAAGAATGGATTTATTCCACATTGCCGGTGTATGGGACAAGGCTTCTTCTATTTTATGATGGTAAATTAATATATATCAAATCAGGTGCCTTATAAAACACCAACTGTAGAATGTAGTATGAAGAGTTCAGAGATAAGGAGTGCTTTTCTTGAGTATTTTCAATCAAAAGGACATGCGATAGTCCCAAGCTCTCCCCTTATCCCAAGACACGACCCTACCCTCCTCTTTGTCAATGCAGGAATGGTCCAGTTCAAAACATTTTTTCTCGGGTTAGAGAAGAGTCCTTACAACCGTGCTGCCTCATGTCAAAAATGCTTGAGGGCTGGTGGAAAACATAGTGACCTCGAGAACGTAGGACATACCGCGAGGCATCACACATTTTTCGAGATGCTCGGCAATTTTTCCTTTGGAGATTACTTCAAGAAGGAGGCTATAGTCTTTGCGTGGGAACTTCTGACAGAATGGTTCAAGCTGCCTATGGAGAAGCTATGGGTCTCGGTCTATCAGGAAGATCATGAGGCTGCGCAACTCTGGGCTGAACTGGTAGGAATTCCACAGGAGAGAATCGTAAGGCTTGGTGCTCAAGATAACTTCTGGCAGATGGCAGACACAGGTCCATGTGGTCCCTGCTCTGAGATAATCATTGACCAAGGTAGCAATATAGGATGTGGAAAACCTGATTGTGCTGTTGGGTGTGAATGCGACAGATTTCTCGAACTATGGAACCTTGTGTTTATGCAATACAACAGAGATGCCTCAGGTGAACTGACTCCACTTCCAAAACCAAGTATTGATACAGGGATGGGGATTGAGAGAATTTCAGCAGTGCTCCAGGACAAGATAAACAATTTTGATTCAGACATATTCAGGCCTATCAGCTCGGCTATAGAGTTCCATGCTAAGACAACCTATGGTAAAGACAAAGAGACGGATAGCTCAATGAGGGTTATCGCAGACCATATTCGGGCTATAGTCTTCCTCCTTTCCGAAGGACTCATGCCTTCAAATGAAGGGAGAGGTTACGTATTGAGGAGAATAATCCGCAGGGCGTCAAGACATTCAAGGCTTCTGAATATGCATGAACCATTCCTTTATACTTTGATTGGTTCTGTTATTGATGTCATGGGGAATGTCTACCCTGAGATTGTGGATGAACGTGAACGGACCGAAAAACTCCTCAAAATAGAGGAGGAAAGGTTTGCGAGAACTATTGAGATGGGAATGACGATATTTGATGAGATTATATCGGGGGTCAAAGGAAGTGGTACCACCAGTATACCAGGTGAAGAGATTTTCCGACTCTATGATACCTACGGGTTTCCACTTGACCTTGCACGGGATATTGCAATGGATGCCGGACTGAGAATTGATGAAGATGCCTTTCACCGGGAGATGGAGATACAGCGGGAAAGGGCAAGGGCATCGTGGGTTGGAGAAGAAGAGGCTGTTGCTTCCATTTACCGTGAATTAATCTCAGAGATAGGGGAGACGGAATTTATCGGCTATGAAGAACTTGAATCTGAGTCTGTCATAAAAGCTATCTTAAAGGATGCGAAGTTATTAAAGGAGGTAGCTGAGAAGGAAGAGGTAGAAGTCTTTCTTGATAAGACTCCATTCTACGGTGAATCAGGTGGACAGGTTGGTGATACTGGTGAGATAACGGGAGAATATTTCAGAGCAACTGTCCTCGAAACCAGAAAACCCCTCGATGGATTCCACTCACATATCATAAGACTGAGAAAAGGTAAACTCCGGGTATGGGATAAAGTGAAATGCAGAGTTGATACTGAGAAAAGAAGGGCAACCATGAGAAATCATACAGCTACCCATCTATTACATTCAGCTCTGAGGTCTGTCCTTGGAGACCACCTGAAACAGGCAGGGTCCCTTGTCTCACCCGAAAAACTCCGTTTTGACTTTACCCATTTTTCTTCCCTTGATGAAAATGAGATACAAACAGTTGAAAATCTGGTTAATGAGAAGGTGTTAGAAGACCTTCCTGTTGTGACATCTGTTATGGACATAAAAACAGCTGTTGAATCGGGAGCTACTGCACTATTTGGAGAAAAATACGGTAAGACAGTGCGTGTTGTAAGTGTACCTGGTTTTACCTCTGAACTCTGTGGTGGAACTCATTGCAAAGCTACAGGTGAAATAGGATCTTTCGTTATCCTTTCAGAAAGCAGCGTTGCCTCAGGTATCAGGAGAATTGAGGCATTGACAGGAAATAACGCCTTTGGTTACCTCAAACAGATGGAATTTGAACTTGATTCTCTTAAAGCGCTTTTAAAGACAGAGAAACCTCTGGAGAGAGTAGAAAGACTTCTCAGAAATATGAAGTCCCTCGAAAAAGAGATTCAGAAACTGAAAACTGGCTCCAGAGATGTCATATCAGAGGCACTGAAGGAAGTGAAAGAACTGAAGGGAGTAAGGGTTGTAAAAGTCAGGCACGATGGTCTTAACATCGAGGAACTACGCCATTTAGCTGATAATATAAAAGACAGGCTCCAGTCTGGGATTATTGTTGTTTCATCCGTATCCGATGGCAAGGCCGCTATTGTCTGCATGGTAACAAAGGATCTGAAGGACAGATATCATGCAGGAGAGATTATAAAAAAGATTTCTAAAATTGCAGGTGGAAGTGGCGGCGGCAAGCCTGAGATGGCACAAGGTGGCACAAAAGAGATCGAAAAACTGGACGAAGCACTCGAGTCGGTTTACGATATAGTTAAAATAAATTGAAAGTTGAAAGTGAAACGTTAAAAGTTTTTTGCTTTCAACTATTCACTGTTCACTATTTACTATTATAAGGAGGAGGTAATTATGAGTTTATTCGATATTATCAAAAAAGCACTTTTCGCAGGGTTAGGGGCTCAGGAAAAGGTGAAGGAGTTGATTGATGAGCTTGTGAAAAAGGGTGAAATCAGCAAATCGCAGGGGGCAAAGATCATAAGGACATGGACAGAGAAGGCTGATAAAAGAACGGATGATATCAGCAAGAACCTCTCTGATCTTGTAAACAAGACCCTCACAAAGATGAATCTCCCGACAAAAAAAGATATCCAGGAAATAAATAAAAAGATTGATGCCCTTTCAAAAAAGCTTGAGGGAACTGAGAAGAAAGAGCAGTAGGAAAAATGCGCGCATAACATGACCTAGCGAAACAGGTCGAGGCCGAATTTTGATATAGAATTCCGTTCTCTTCGCTTTTTTGTAGCTTCCTCTGCATAATGAGTCATACCTGTTATATCAATTACTACTACAGGCTCATTTCCAACAACCCAGGCATCATGTCCAGAGGGTAGAACCGACACGTCACCTGGACCAAATTCTTCCTCTGTACCATCATCCATTCTCACCCTCAATCGTCCAGAAACATGATACTGGGTGTGTGGCGCCTCGCAACTTTGAGTTTTTACTATCGGCTTTAATGATTCTGACCACTTCCATCCAGGCTCAAAAGTGCCTCTGCCAAACGTGACGCCTCCAATCGTAACAAGCTCAACTTTCCCTTTTGGGAAGATACGTATTTCATCAGGCGAGTTTAGATTTTTTTTCTCCAATGGCATTTTTTAACCTCCTCTCTGAGATCTTCCTTAAAATGATACCATATTCCTTGATTTCTCAATAGCTCAGTGCTTATTACATTTTTGGTGGACACGTTCAAGCAAGTTGTTGCGACTCGATTCGAGAAGGTGATAGAATTTGGTCTGCGACTCGTAGAGATATCAATCTTTTTGCCTGTTGTTATATGAAGTTGCGCATTCAATGTAAATTATCAATATAATCTTTCCATTCAAAGCCAGAATGAAAAATATCACTAACTTCCAAATTATCATTTATCCCAAAAACATAACTATGTCCATTTGAACCAGAGATATTCAACTGCCTCTCAATGTCTTCTTTAAGTTCACCGATACTATCGTAACTACTATTCAGAGGATAATTTAGCGATGATCTAACTACTGTTAAAATTACGTCGGCATTTTTTAACTTAGATTCAATAATTCCATTTTTTCGCATGATGAATCTTGCAAACCGAGAACAAGAAATACTATCAGTAACTACAGCGACATTCAAACCTTTCAAATGAGGAATTCTTGGATAGTCATCAATTGTAAAGACCTCAGGACTAAATATTATGAAGAATGCTATTCAGTCATCAAAGATAGGCAATATTGAGAGGATTGATGCAGTAAAGAGACTTAATAAATATTTTCAAACTACTTCTCTGCGAGGGTAGTTGTAACAACCTCTTCAAGTGTTGTGATACCCTTTAATGCCTTTTCTATGGCATCCTGCCTTAATGTCCTCATGCCTGTTTCTTTCGCTGTTCGCTCTAATTCCTCGGTGGTAGACCCCTTTATGAAAAGGCTTCTCAACTTCTTATTCATTGAAAAAAGCTCGAATACCCCTGTTCGTCCCTTATAACCTATCCCGTCACACGCATTGCAACCTCGGCCCCTGTAAAGGGTTGTTCCTGGTTTAATATCACCCTTTGATAACCCCACTTCTTCACCAGTTACTGTGTAAGATTCTTTACACTTAGGGCATATCATTCTTACAAGTCTCTGGGCACATACTAAAAGTAAGGAGTCTGCAACAAGGTATGGCTCGATGCCCATCTTCATGAGCCTTGTTACCGTTCCAACAGCATCATTTGTGTGGATAGTAGAAAAAACAAGATGTCCCGTAAGTGAGGCCTCAATCATGGTTTTTGCTGTTTCCAGATCCCTGACCTCTCCTATCAGGATGATGTCAGGGTCATGCCTCATAAATGCCCTTATTGCCTTTGCAAAGGTAAATCCTGCAACAGGATTAATATGGCTTTGTATTATCTGACCGCCGAGGGTATATTCCACAGGGTCTTCTGCGGTAACTATTTTGACATCAGGGGTGTCAAGGGTTTTGAGGGCAGCATAAAGGGCGGTTGTCTTTCCACTGCCTGTAGGACCAACATGAAGAACAACGCCATAGGGTGCACTGATAGCTTCTTTGTACAATCTCATGTTATGCTCATTAAATCCCAGCATATCGAGGGAAAGAATATCGCTCTTCTTATCAAGGATTCTCATTACCACATCCTCTCCATAAGGCGTTGGTACAGTAGATACACGGATGTCTATCGTGACTACAGGATTATATTTTGTAAAATCTATTTTTCCATCCTGAGGCTGCCGCCTCTCATCTAACCTCATATCACACATTATCTTCATTCTTGTTATGAGGGCGTCCTGCGCATATTTTGGAACTATCATGACCTCTGAAAGCTCTCCGTCTATACGGTATCTTATGCGCAGATGGTCTGAGGCAGGTTCGAGGTGAACGTCACTGGCTCCTTTTTTGAATGCCTTTTCAATGATCATATTGGCAAGCATGACAATTGGCCCGCTATTTTCTGTAGCATCCTCTCGTGCTACCTCTGCAATCTCCACCCTTGATTTAAAGCTCGCTGCAACCTGGGTCAGGATACTTTTCATCTCCACTTCTTCTCTTGGGACTGCATAGAATTTATCAATGGATGTAAAGAGTTGTTTTGATGTGGTCATCACTACCCTTACGTCCCTTATCCTGAATTTTGCATCTCTGTAAAGGCGGACTACCTCATCCAGTGTCATAAAATCTCTGGGCTCAACCATAGCAACGGTAAGGGTACCGTCTTCGTATGACACAGGCAACACCTTATAATTCTTTGCATATGCAGGTTTAATATGCTTTAACAATTCTGATGGCGGCACAGGATAGGAGGAGAGATCTACAAATTCGTAGCCGAGGTATCCGGCTTTTACCGTAGCTAACTTCTCCTCAGAGGAACCGGTTTCTAAAAGAATTTGTTCAATACTCTTCTTTTCTTTTACAACTCTTGCAGAAAGCTTCTGTAGTTTTTCTCTTGTCAGGAGCTTACTTTCTATAAGAAGCTCTTCAAAACTTTTTCCTGATGGTATTCTTGAAGTCATTATATTCTCGTAATCCTCGTTAGAAAGTTCTGGTGGGGCTTTCACCTGTACCCTCGCTATAAGAACAGGGCTTTCTTTCTAACGGGGTAAAGATGAGTATCAGTCTTTTCACCCTAGTTTTATCATCAAGATAAGGGATGATTTTTACCTCGAGCACCTCTAATAATGCTATTCTTTTAAATCCGTAAAGAAGCACTTCATTTATTTTTTCTTCAAGCTGGGTATTGGTAAAGTTGGGGAAGAGCTCAAAAAAGTATTCTCCAATCATTTCCTGAACAGGGTATCTCATTCCACTCATAATCTCTAAGAATTTACTTGCAGAAATAATCTTTTTCTTTGTATCCAAAATACAGACACCTTCTTCAATATCATCAAGGATGTATTCCTTAAGCCTTTTTTCATCATCAATGTTCTGGTATAAAAGAGCGTTATGTAAGGCAATACTCAGTAAGTATGAAAAATGCTCCATAGTTGCTACATCTGAGTCTGAGAAACCATCAGGTTTATTCAGTGCCTGAAACACTCCGATAACGTTACCGTCTGTCTTCACAGGAATAGGCATAACTAATACGCTTTTTGTCCTGTATCCACTCTCTCTATCCCATCTCCTGTCAAAAGAAAGTTCCCTGTCAATGAATTTCAATTCCGTATCATCATAGGCATCCTTAACATTTACAATCTTTTTGGTTATAGCCGAATAACCAGCAATGCTGCTTTTCGTTAAGGGTACACGTATCTCCATAAGACCTTCTGCCTGCAGAACCTTGGAATACAATTCATTACTTTCCCTGTCAACCAGGTAAAGGGTGCATCTGTCAGCCTTGAGGATTGACTGTATTTCTTTGACAACTGTAGTAAGTATTTCATCAATATTGAGGGTAGAGAATATAGTATTCAGGATGGGAAAGAATTTATCTGTTTCTAACGGGAGCTGTTCCATTGAATCTTTCCTTTTAATGAATTGTAACTCCCTGTGGTCTTGCCACAGGGTTACCTTATAGTTCCCTCCCCCATCAAGGGAGGGGATAAACTTTATAACTTTTATGCCCTGCGCTCTTGGCGCAGGGTTCTTAACAATCACTGAGTATATCAGAGATTTCAATCTATATCATACATGCCCAAAATACTATATGAAGGCATTGATTTTATTGAGTTCTGTAATGATATTGCTTTGTCGGTCGTTACGATCTCCTCGCAATGACAGGAACGTGGCGTTACTATTCGAGTTGTCATTGCGAGTCCTTCGCCTTCTGTCATTCTGAGCGTAGCGAAGAATCTCAATGGAAGGCTCAAGGTAAACTCCGCGAAGCAATTCTATTCTCTTGGGTACTGAGAAATCTACATCTTTTCATCGTAATTGGTTATCAAAACTTCATATCCCTCATCCAATAGGATTTTAGCGAAGTGAAAAGCGTCATTTTTTGCATGAAACGTTCCAATTCTGACTCTATAAAATCTGCTGCCATTAATATCAGCATCTGTGATATACACCTTATCATATCTAAGCTCGAGTGCCATTTTAAGGCGTGTAGCATTCGAAACTTCCTTAAAAGATCCGACTTGTATGGTAACAAGCCCGGCATTTGATATGTCCCTTATTTGTCTTATATAGCTATTGTCTCTGCCCATATATTCAATCCTGACTGCACCGACACCTTCTTCAATCAGACCTAATTCTCTTGCTACAGCATAAGACAAATCCAGATCTCTTCCATCTATGAATGGACCCCTGTCATTCACCAGACAACTTGTAGTTTTATCGTTTGAGAGGTAAGTAACCTTTAATTTTGAACCAAAAGGATATTCCCTGTGGGCGCAGGTGAAGGCATTCATGTCGAATATTTCTCCTGAGGCTGTCGGCCTGCCGTGAAAATCAGGGCCATACCATGAGGCAAGGACATAATGCGGGCTTATATCTGTTTCATAGCGTGCAGAAGCACAAGAGGATAACAGAAAAAAGAAAACTGATATAAGAGAAAAAATAGAACGAACTTTCATTGCTTTACTCTGGATGTAACATTTATAACAAAAATTGGATGATAATGGAAGAAAAATTTACTACCTTAATTATCTTAGTTTAACAATCCCACGCTATCATTCCTATGGAAGCATGAATTCAGAAAAAACAAAGAATCTGGATTCCGCATCAAGTGCAGAATGACACCGGGAAAATAGATTCCCTCTGGGGTTTACCTCTGTGAAAGCAAGGGAGAGAATAGCCTAAAAACAAGGATGATTTTTGTATTTATTCTTTAAATATAGTCTGGCAAGATATTTTATTGAATCCCTATAATATATACCTGCTCAGGTCTTCATCTTTTACTATCTCGCTCAGCTTTTCCCTGACATATGTTCTGTCTATCACAATATTTCCATTTTTTCTTTCAGGGGCTTCGAACGATATATCTTCGAGGAGTTTCTCCAGGACAGTATGCAGCCTTCGTGCACCAATATTTTCTGTCTTTTCATTTACATATGCTGCAATGTCTGCAATTTCATCAATGGCATCCTTTGTAAAATTTATTTCGATCAGTTCAGTAAAAAGCAGGGCAGTATATTGTTTGATCAAGGCGTTATACGGTTCTGTCAGGATTCTCACAAATTCGTCCTTGCCGAGGGGATCAAGTTCAACCCTGATAGGAAATCTTCCCTGGAGTTCTGGAATAAGGTCAGAAGGTTTCGTCATGTGAAAGGCTCCGGCAGCAATGAA
The DNA here is from genome assembly GCA_043802315.1 of Nitrospirota bacterium. Taxonomy (GTDB): domain Bacteria; phylum Nitrospirota; class Thermodesulfovibrionia; order Thermodesulfovibrionales; family SM23-35; genus DASPRG01. Next base: position 6,344 of record JAZDLE010000045.1, on the reverse strand, counting down.
AAGGACATGGTCTGTTTTCACAGGTCCATGCTTTGTTGCTACTGTGCAGCCTTCAACGATTGGTAAAAGGTCTCTCTGAACACCCTCACGTGAGACATCAGGGCCATGGGAATACCCTCTGCTTGCTATCTTGTCTATTTCATCAATAAATACAATTCCTGATTGTTCCACCCGTTCAATCGCCTCTTTTGTCACTTTGTCCATATCAATGAGTTTAGTTGCCTCTTCCTGCATCAGGATACTCAGGGCTTCAGGAACTTTCACTTTCTTTCTCTTTGCCCTTTCAGGCAAGAAATTGCCGAGCATTTCCTTGAGATTTATTTCAAGTTCTTCAAGGCCCACATTCGAAACAACTCCGAAGGGTATTACCTTTTCTTTTACCTCTATATCCACATATCTGTTGTCGAGTTTTCCCTCCTTGAGATGTGCCCTGAGCCTTTCTCTCGTCTCCTTATACCTTTCTCTCTCTTCCTCTTCGAGCCCTGTTCCCTTTGTTCTTGGCTGCGGGAGGAGCAGATCAAGAATACGTTCCTCTGCAAGAATCTTTGCCTTTTCCTGGACCTTTTCTACGTGTTCTGATTTCACCATGCTGATTGATATCTCTGCCAAGTCTCTGACTATTGACTCAACATCGCGGCCTACATAGCCCACTTCTGTAAACTTAGATGCCTCGACTTTTGAAAATGGAGCATTTGCAAGCCTGGAGAGTCTCCTTGCTATCTCAGTCTTGCCCACACCAGTAGGGCCTATCATAATGATGTTTTTTGGCAAGACCTCATCTTTTAATTCAGGAGAAAGCCTCTGTCTTCTCCACCTATTTCTCATGGCGATAGCAACTGCCTTTTTTGCATTATGCTGGCCTATGATGTATTTGTCGAGTTCTTCTACGATCTTTCTCGGAGTAAGGTTATCCGTCATTTTCGGAGTAAGGTTATCCGTCATTTTATGTTAGCTCCTCAATAGTTATATTTTTGTTTGTATAGATACAGATATCTGAGGTAATCCTGATGGATTTCTCCACAATCTCTCTTGCTGAAAAGGAAGTATTTTCATAAAGCGCTCTTGCTGATGCCTGGGCATAGGGACCCCCAGAGCCAATGGCTGCAACTCCATCATCTGGCTCGATGACATCACCTGTGCCTGAAATGATAAAGGTATGTTCAGCATCAGCCACTATCAGGAGAGCCTCAAGCCTCCTTAAAATTTTATCAGTCCTCCAGTCTTTTGCAAGCTCAACAGCAGCCCTCGTTATATTCCCTCTGTAAGATTCTAGCTTGCCTTCGAATTTTTCGAATAAGGTAAGTGCATCAGCTGTTGCTCCAGAAAAGCCAGCAATGAGTTTATCTCCAAACATCCTTCTTATCTTTTTTGCATTGTGTTTGAGCACCGTGTTGCCCATCGTAACCTGTCCATCTCCAGCTATTGCAACCTTTCCATCACGCCTGACGCACAATATCGTAGTACCTTTAAACAATGCTTTCTCCTTTGCAATTGGATATTTTCTTTATTAGTAATCCCCCTCCATCCCCCTTTATAAAAGGGGGACTTAATATAGAAGTTGGTTAATTTGCCCCCTCTTTTTTAAAGAGGGGTGAGGGGAGATTACCAAATTATCATTCCCCTTTATGCCAATTTGACGGTATGATTATTCATCATTCATATCTACGTTTTAAAGTTATGATACATCATCATGTTCCTCTTTTGCAAAAGGATGTGCCTTGTCATAGACGTCTATTAAATGAGTGACATCCAGATGAGTATATTTCTGGGTTGTGGAAAGGGATGAATGACCCAATAGTTCCTGTATCACCCTGAGGTCTGCACCGCCCTGAAGGAGATGGGTTGCAAAGGTATGTCTCAGGGCATGTGGTCCTATCTGTCCGCCGATACCGATCAATCGTGCATATTTAACCACCACACGCCTGACTCCCCTATCTGTGAACCTTGTACCGGTTCTATTGAGAAACAAGGCTCTATCCTTACTTTTGAGTGGTATCCTCTCCACCATATAGGACTTGATGGCATCAAGTGCTTTTGAACCAACAGGAACAATCCTCTCTTTCCTGCCCTTCCCTTTCACTTTTAATAATCCCTCTCTTGTGTTGATATCATCAAGGTTAAGTCCGGAAAGTTCACTTACTCTGAGACCACTTGAATAGAGAAGTTCAAGGATAGCTCTGTCTCTTGAGGATATAAATCCAGTCCCTTCAGGTTTTTCAACAAGAGAAAAGGTATCATCAACGGAAAGAAATCTGGGAAGGAGCTTTGGGATTTTCGGGTTTGAAACAAGCTTTGCCGGGTTTGATTTTTTATAACCTTCTCGATATAAAAACTTAAAGAACGACCTTATGCTTGCAAGTCTCCTGCTCACAGAGGTCTTATTCAGCCCCGACTTGATCTGTTCTGCAATAAAGCCACGTACATCTGCTAGCTCTACTTCCTCAGGTTTTACGGTAACAAATTTAAAAAACTCTTCAAGGTCTTTCCTGTATGCCCTGAGGGTATGGGATGATGCAGCCCTTTCGATCTCAAGATATTTCAGGAATTTATCAATATATTCTTTCATATAAGTCTTCTCAATACATATTTTACCTAAAGGTATGATAAATATCTTTTTATACAGCAAAAATACAAAAGTAATGCATATTTTTTATAAATCTGTTAAGATTTTTTCCAATGCATTGATGTATCGTAGATCATGAATCCTGTATCAGTAATATCAAACAGGAGGTAAAAATGTTAGCACTATTAGTTATCCTTGGAATCCTTGTGGGCATTATATCTGCCGTCATAGCAATATATAACAAACTTATTCGTCTCAGGAATACGGTAAAGTCCTCATGGTCAGATATTGATGTCCAGCTTAAAAAGAGATATGACCTGGTGCCAAATCTAGTTGAGACCGTTAAAGGTTATGCCTCACATGAGAGGTCTCTCTTCGAAAAGGTGACAGAGACGAGATCTATGGCAATGCGGGCTACCTCTCCGGCTGATAAGGCAAAGGCTGAGAATATGTTGACGGAGACATTGAAAAGTCTCTTCGCTGTTGCTGAGGCATATCCTGAACTGAAGGCTAACACGAATTTCCTGCAGCTTCAGACACAATTAAAAGAGTTAGAAGACACTATAGAATATGCAAGAAGGTATTATAATGCTGTTGTTCGTGACTTTAATATTCTTATCGAATCGTTTCCATCAAATATAATTGCAACGTCGTTTGGTTTTAAGCAGGAAGAATTCTTTGAACTTGAGGCCCCTGAGGTCGAGAGAAAACCAGTAAAGGTAAGTTTTTCGTAAACAGGGAATGAAAGGGAGACTTGCCAGTTTAGCCTTCATTTTATTCCTCGCACTGACTGTGTTTTCTTCTCTTGCTTTCGCATCAAAAAATCGAAACATAGATAACATACTCAAAGAACAGGGGTATCAGTCCGTTGAAGAGGTACTTAACAACCCTCCTTTCACGGGAACACAGGACTTTACTATAAATAAGTTTCACTCTTCTATAACCGTCAGTGAAGATTCGTCCTTTACTGTTAAAGAAACAATAGATGTAGAGTTCCATAGGCCAAGGCACGGGATTTATAGAGAGATTCCTTTTAAATATACAGATGATCTCGGAAAGACGATAAGAACGCCATTGGAGGTCCAATCTGTAACGGATAGATCCGGAAAGAACCGGAAATACAGGGTCAAGAGGACAGGCAACGTCGTTAACATACGGATAGGTGATGCGGACACATATGTCTCAGGAAATCAAATATATGTGATAACTTATGAAGTGGAAAATGCCATACTCTTTTTTGATAACCATGATGAGCTTTACTGGAATATCACCGGCAATTACTGGAAAGCCCCCATAAAAGAAGCGTCAGCAGATGTTACTTTAACGGTAAAGAATAAGAGCAAAAACCTCTGGGCAGCCTGTTATACAGGGATATTCGGTTCACGAAGGTCAGATTGTTCTTTAGAGGCGTCCCATAACAGCGCTGAATTTGTTGCAAAGAAAAGCCTCAATATCGGCGAAGGCCTTACCATAGCCTTTGGATGGGAAAAGGGGCTCGTGTCTCCTCCGTCTTCATGGAAGAGATTTCTTTGGACAATGGATTTAAAGGAGAACTGGATATTTTCGCTTCCCCTTTTATCACTTTTCTTTATGTTGAATCTATGGTATAGGAGGGGCAGAGACCCAAGGGCGAGAGAGGCTGTTACCGTTATGTATGAACCTCCTAAGTATAACAATAAACCCCTTATACCTGCAGAGGTGGGGACCCTCATTGATGAAAGGCTTGATTCAAGGGACATCACTTCAACCATTGTAGGGCTTGCGGTAAAGGGATATATAAAAATAGAGGAAAAGAAAAAAGAGGGCTTGATATTTGACACTACAGATTATTTCCTCTCAAAGGTTAAAGGGCCTGATGAGAACCTGAATCCTTTTGAGAGAGAACTTATAGAAGACCTGTTTTCAGATGCACCTTCAGGCATATTCGTCTCTGACATGAAGAATAAATTCTATAAGAACTTACCGACATTGAAAGATGCCCTTTATGAGGAGCTTGTGGGGAAAAAGTATTTTTTAAGAAGTCCTGAGAAGATAAGGAACGTATACTTTGTCACAGCAGTGATCATCGTAATCCTCAGCGTTTTTCTTGCTATACTCACATCTTCTTCTCCGGGTAGAAATCTTCTTGCAGGGATTATAGCAGGCTTGCCTGTCTTTATCTTCGGCAGAGTAATGCCTGCAAAGACAAAGGCTGGTGCCTCTGCATACATGGATGTTTTGGGTTTTCAGGAATTCCTCAGTCGTGCTGAAAAAGACAGACTCGAGCGGATGGGTGATAAAAATCTCTTCTCCAGGTTCTTACCATATGCCATTGCCCTCGATGTTGCAGATAGCTGGGCAAAGGCATTTGAAGGGATTTATCAGGATCAACCTAACTGGTATGTTTCACCTGGTGGGTTCAGGACTTTCAGTCCACAAAGTTTTTCCAGTTCAATTAATTCTTTAACCTCAAGTCTTGCATCAGCAACTTTTTCATCACCGAGAGGAAGCGGAGCTGGTGGTGGCGGTTCTTCAGGAGGCGGTGGTGGCGGTGGCGGAGGAGGAAGCTGGTAACAGGAAGAAGGGTCGAGTCTATAACTCATAGAGGGTGCAAGGGTTTAACTATTTCATATAATTTGTAAAAGACAGGTTTTGATTTATCGGACGATGTCAGGTGAATTGTTTACTTCTTCATCAAACACGCAAGGCTGTTGATATTCAAAAAATTCGTAGTACAACCACAAATAAATGGTTTTTGTGCAGTGTATTACTAAAGATTTATGATATTAATCTTCAACAAAAAAGGGCGAAGTTTTTCTCTCGCCCTTTATAAATTTTCCAAACAAGCGTTATTATTTTTTTCTACTTTTGATGTGTTGCCCTTATGGTTTGAGCAAGTTCCTTAATATTCCCGAGGTCTTTTACCATCATTGCCCAACCATACCAGTAGGCATAGTCAGGGTTGACATGGAAGAAGGCCTGATAGGTTCTCATACGGTGTTTCATATACATCTGAAAAAGTACCTGATCTATGTAGGAGAGCTTTGTTGTATCACCACCACCTGTTTGCATAAAGTAGAGAAAATCAGGATAAGCAAAGGAATAATTATCAGGCTTTTTAATAATGCCGTCTTTATAAAGCTCGGCTACTATCTCAATAGCTTCAGCTAAGAGGCGATCGGCTTTCTGCATCATGGAATCACCCATTTCAAGCTGCTGACGTGCATATTGAGCAGAATGACAGTTGCTGCACCTTTTTAGCATTTTGTCACGTTCAGTCTTCCAGGCCTCTTCAGTAAGCCTGACCATATCCACTGACTTTATTGCTTCAAGCCGTGCAGTTGGCTCGCCAGTCTTAGGATTAAGCACACCGAGAGCTTTCAAAATAGTGATTCTATCAGCTTTCCACTGAGGATTTTCAGGTAATGGCAGTCTTACTCCAAGAAAGCCCCATGCAGTGCGGTTTTCATGAGTCCCTTCCGGGAGATGGCAGTCCTGGCATGACGGAGCTTGAGCATTTTCAGGTAAATTCCCAGAGTTTTTTACAAACCAGCGTGTTCCGTGTTTGGAGCTTTCCCACATCTCCCACTGGGGATGATCATACCCCATGTGGCACTGCTGGCATGCCTTTGGATCTAACGCCTCTTTTTTTGAAAAACTATGTCTGGTATGACACTCATCACAGGAATTATTTTGATACCTGTATCCTTTTCCTGACAGTTCCTTTTTCTGGGCCTCAGACTTGATTCCCATATTGTGACATCCTCCGCAGCCTCTTCCACCTTCCATAAGCTCATCGGGT
>JAZDLE010000044.1:0-2473 GCA_043802315.1 Nitrospirota bacterium | reverse complement strand
TCTCGGTCCTGGTGGTCTTACGCGTGAGAGGGCTGGCTTTGAGGTGAGGGATGTACACCCAACACACTACGGAAGGATATGCCCGATAGAAACACCTGAAGGTCCAAATATCGGGCTTATAACATCTCTTGCATCATATGCAAGGGTAAATGACTTTGGGTTTATAGTAGTTCCATACAGAAAGGTTGTTAATGGCAGGGTTACGAAAAATACAGAGTATCTTACCGCAATAGATGGTGAAAACTATGTAATTGCAGAGGCAACCTCTCCTATGGATGAAAAAGGTAATCTATCCGGGGAGACAGTTTCTACCAGGGTTGGTGGAGATTTTAGGATGGTATCACCTCAGGAAGTGCAATACATGGATGTGTCTCCAAAACAGATTGTTGGTGTTTCCGCTTCTCTTATACCATTCCTTGAAAATGATGATGCAAACAGGGCTTTGATGGGCTCAAACATGCAGAGGCAAGCAGTTCCATTATTGCAACCAGAGGCCCCGATAGTGGGTACCGGCATGGAGCATGTTGCGGCAAGAGATTCGGGCGCGCTTGTACTTGCAAAGCGCAAAGGGATTGTCGAAAGTGTTGATGCCTCGAGGGTTGTTGTAAAGAGTTCAGAAAATGGAGGAGGAGTCGAGATATATAATCTTATAAAGTTCCAGAGGTCAAACCAGGCAACAAGTATTAACCAGAGGTCTATAGTTAATATTGGTGACGTTGTTGAAACAGGTGACATACTTGCTGATGGTCCATCCACAGACCTTGGAGAGCTTGCCCTTGGCAAGAATGTCCTTGTCGCGTTTATGCCGTGTGGCGGATATAATTTTGAAGATGCAATACTTATCAGTGAGAGGCTTGTTAAGGAAGATGTTTACACATCCGTACACATAGAAGAGTTCGGTATAGAGGCAAGGGAAACCAAGCTCGGACCAGAGGAAATTACACGTGACATCCCTAACGTTGGAGAAGAGGCCTTAAAAGACCTCGACGAAAGCGGAATAATCAGAATGGGTGCAGAGATAAAGCAGGGAGATATCCTTGTGGGTAAGGTTACACCTAAAGGAGAAACACAGCTAACACCAGAAGAAAAACTTCTGAGGGCCATATTCGGAGAAAAGGCAGAGGAGGTAAAAGAGAGTTGTCTTTACGTGCCGCCGGGAATAGAGGGAACAGTGATTGATGTGAGAATATTTTCGAGGAAAGGGACAGAGAAGGACGAAAGGGCGAAAAGCATAGAAGAAGAAGACATACAGAGACTGCAGCGAGACCTTGAAGAAGAGGTAAGTATAATAAAGGATGAGAAGTTCAGGAAGTTGAGGAGACTTCTTGTTGGGCAGACGGTTTCAGAGGATGTCAAGGATTCAAAGACAAAAGAAGTTATATGTCCCAGGGAAAACAAACTTACAGAAAAGCATCTCGAAAGGGTTAAAAATGAGCATCTCATGCGCGTCAAAATAGGGGATAGCGGGTTACGCGAAAAGATAGAGTCTATAAACAGTGAAGTTAATCACTACATTCGCTATCTCGAATCAGGGTATGATGAAATGATTGACAGAATAAGGAGGGGTGATGAACTACCTCCAGGGGTGAATAAAGTAGTAAAGGTATATATTGCAATGAAGCGAAAAATCCAGATGGGTGATAAGATGGCGGGTCGCCATGGCAACAAGGGTGTAGTTGCAATGGTACTGGCAGAAGAAGATATGCCTTATCTCCCGGATGGAAGACCTGTAGATATTGTTCTTAATCCTTTAGGTGTCCCATCGAGAATGAATGTTGGGCAGATACTTGAGACTCATCTTGGCTGGGCAGCAAAAGCCCTCGGACTTTATGTAGCGACCCCCGTATTCGAGGGCGCAAAAGAAGCAGAGATAAAAGATCTCCTTAAAAAGGCTGGCCTTTCGACAAGGGGACAGATAACACTTTATGACGGCAGAACAGGAGATCCCTATGACACACCTGTGACAGTCGGGTACATGTACATGTTGAAACTTCACCACCTTGTTGATGATAAAATACACGCCCGCTCTATTGGGCCTTATTCTCTTGTTACACAACAACCTCTCGGGGGAAAGGCACAGTTCGGTGGTCAGAGGCTCGGTGAAATGGAAGTATGGGCACTGGAGGCATATGGAGCTGCTTATACACTTCAGGAGTTTCTGACCGTCAAAAGTGATGATGTTACTGGCAGGGCGCGTATGTATGAAGCAATAGTGAAAGGCGATGCAACCCTTGAACCAGGGGTTCCAGCATCTTTCCATGTATTAATAAAAGAACTCCAGAGTCTTGGACTTGATGTAGAACTTCTGGAGAAAAAAGGCAGGGGGGAATAGTTTGGCAGAGGATATCTATAGTATTTTTCAGAGGCCAAAGGATCCAACAGAGTTTGAGGCAGTAAGGATAAGACTGGCTTCACCAGAAAAGATAAGAGAATGGTCTTACGGTGAAGTAAAAAAGCCTGAGACTATAAATTA
>JAZDLE010000043.1:0-3953 GCA_043802315.1 Nitrospirota bacterium | reverse complement strand
TGCGCAGCCGGCATGTGAACCGAGGAGATAAGGCTCTGTCGGCATGATCTCGGAAGCAACCTTATCCGGCTCAATATTGCAAGCAGCCCAGAGAGATGCCTGTCCGATAGCCATGTCAAGGAAGTCTTCCCATGCCTCTGCCTCAAGGTGTTTCATCTTCTTGGCGCCTGCTTTTTCACCGAGTGCATCTACAATTCTTTTGGAGAACTCTGCCAATGCTGCAGGGGTCTGCATAAGGATCGGGCCTCTGCCGTCCTTCATGGCCCTCATCATGAGATGGTTCCTGATAGCTGTTCCAAGGCCCTTTGCGTAGTCTCCATATTTGGCTACTGCGTCATCAAAATATTCCTTATCAGCGCAGTAATCATTACCAAGACTGTCTGTTGCTTTTGCCTTGAAGAACAGGAACCATGCACCAACCGGTCCGTAACCGTCCTTAAATCTTGCAGGGACGAACCTGTTCTCCATTAAGGTCAATTCTGCACCGGCTTGCATTCCGAAGGCATAACCTGAACCACAGCTAAACACCGGGTACCAGGTTCTTCCCATACCTTCACCGACTGACCTCGGTCTGAAGCAATTAACTGCTCCAGCAGTTGCGCAGATCATTGCCTTTGCCTTAAAGGAATAAATCTTGTTTTCTCTCGTGCTGAAGCCGACGGCTGCTGCTACGTTTTTCCCATTTGTATCCATTGCAGCCTTCACTATGAATACCCTTTCAAAATGGTTCTGTGCCATGCCTGTTGCAGCTCTGTTGGTCTCAAGGGCCTTCTTCGCCGCCTCTGCAACGATAACCTTATAGGACTCACCATTAATCATTGCCTGCCATTTACCGGTTCTTACTGGTGTCCCGCCATCCTTGAGCATTTTATGGCCTTTTTCTATTGCCTCGAGACCATCCATGGAGAATCCGTCATCGCCTTTCTTCCAGATCGGGAGACCCCATTCTTCAAAAAGGTGAACAGAATCATCAATGACTCTGCCAAGGTCAAATACAAGATCTTCCCTGATGATGCCCATCAGGTCGTTCCTGACATATTTAACATAGTCTACGACCTTATTCTCACCGATATAGGTATTGATTGCAGACAGACCCATTGCAACCGCGCCGCTCCTGTCAGTTGCTGCTTTGTCAACCATTACAACCTTCAATCCCTTGGCATTTGCCCAGCGGCATGCCTCATAGGCTGCACCGCAGCCTGCCATACCACCGCCTAAAATAACAAGATCGCAATCAACTTCTGTTACTTCAGGTTTCTTACAATATGAAAATGTACAGGTTTCTTTTTCCATTTATGTTCACCTCCTTTATTTATTCAGTCCTTGCTTGATAGTTAAAAAATCCAGGGCCTTTGATCGTAGAAAAATCAGGCTCTGGTTTTCCTTTATATGGATCAATGCTACCCTCCACTGTAGTTCTGATAGGGAATTTGAATCTCTTGGTTAATCCGCTCCTGAATTTGATTGTCCACATAATGGAGTCGGAACCTCTCAGCGGGATAGTACTGGATCCGAGGGGTACAAAGTCAGAGTAGCCCCTTACCTCGATTGCCTGCTGAGGGCAAATCTTTACACAGTTAAAGCATTCCCAGCACTGTTCAGGCTCCTGATTATAAGCCTTCATCTTTTCTCTATCGAGCGCCATCAGATCATGCGGACAGATATACTGACATGCAGTTTTATCCTGTGCTTTGCAACCATCACATTTTTCATTAATAACAAAACTTGGCATCTAAACACCTCCTTATTTATTTATAAGATCATAAAGTTAAAAGTTAAAGGTCTTCTTCCACCCCCTTTCTCCTGGGTGTATCACAAGAACTTAAAGCTCAGGAACAGGCAGATACTCTTTCTCCTTGGCAGCGAACTCCTTTATCTCACCCATCCGCTTTAAAACACCATCTATCACCCCTGCTCCGAGAGATTTTGCTTTGGCTATCTCCTCAAAAACAATCCGGTTAAATGCTATAGGCACATCGGTTATACAATCCCTTGTGTCTATCCTTGCGGTGTCGAAAGCATTTAAGATTTCTTTGGCCTTATCCTCAGAAACTTCATAATTCAAGGCCTTTACAGCGCCTCCAAATAAGGAGGCTACCTTTTCCTCAAGCCCACTTCCCTTTAGTGCCTTTATTCTCTTATCATCTAAAAGTACAACTATGGTCTTTGCCATATCACACCTCCTTATTAGATCTTCATATCAGGGAGATCTATCTCTAATCTCTCTTCTACTTCTTTCACATACTTGGGATTGCAGAAGGGATAGTTAAATTCCTTCCACCACTTCAGAATGACTTTATAGACCTCAGGCCTGAATATTACCCCCGGCGGGAAGACACCTTCTGCCACCATACCCCTAATAAAACTCCCGCTAAACTTCTGCTTTTCCTTATCATGGGCGCAGCTTTCACTGTATGCAATCTCCCCACATTTAGGGCAATACCAGAACTCAGCCATATTTTGAGGCCTAATCTGTAAGCCATAGGGAACATCGGTAATAGGAGCAGGAAAACCAAAACTGGGTATGCCCTTGCCCCAAAGTATCTGTGTGGCGTACATATCATAGTATTTCCCCACAGCCGCATGAGCCCTGCCAAACATATGGTGCGTGCAACCCATATTCTGCCTGATTATCCCGTGTAACATGGACTCAAGGGGATTCCCATACCTCATATCCCATAAAGTGAAACTTACTAAGTGCCTTTTCGGGTTGATATAACCTGCAAGATTAACCGCCTCATGACCTTCAATTATGGCCTCATCCGTATAATCCCCTGGCCTTTTAACACCAATGATGGCATTTACTTGTATACCGTGGCAAGGCTCTATATCCCCCGTATATGCGGCATTCTTCATAAGCATCTCATGACCAACATGTGGGACATTTCTGGTCTGATGGTTGATTACCGTCCTCCATCCCCTCTTTTCATATTCCTCCCTGGACTTTTTGGGAGGTAACCAGAAACGATCAAAGGGCGGCCTCAGCTTGGGCTCATTGATGATGGTATACTTCCCGGCTAATACCACTGGATTCAGGCTCTTATAGATAACCCAACCCGGCATCTTCTTATCAAATGGCTCTCTTACCACCTCTGGGTTGCCTTCGACCGTCCCAAAGGTCTTAGTGGCTAACTCCTCTGTATTATCAATTCTCCATACTTCATCAATATCAAGGATTGCAAAGGGCTTTCCCTTAGCCCTCAGGAGTACACTATCTCCCTCCTTGACACCCAGCTTCTTATAGTCCTCATCACTAACGTCGAAGACTAATGGATAAGGAAAAACCCAGTTGCTTAGCAGCCTTCTCTCTTTTAATATCCTGTCAACCTCTGCCTTAGTCATAGAGCCTTCAACAGGACTGAAGAAGCCGTAACATGTTGACATTATCTCCCTGTAAACGTTTCTTACAGGCACACCATTATAAAGGGTTGGTTTGATGTCGAAAACGGCATCAGTATGCTTGGCCAGCTTCTTCCCTTTTTCAGGGTTTGTTACAACTCTGTCAACCAGCTTCCCTCCATGGGGAAGCGGTCTCTCTATTTTTACTCCCATGATAACCTCCCTCCTTTAATCCTTAATTATTTGGTCTCCAAAAGTGTACAAACATTTTTGAATATCTCGTCAATACTCCCTGTACCCTGTACTCTTTTCAATATCCCCCTTTCTTTATAGTAATTAATCAAAGGCGCTGTCTGGGCATCATAGACATCAAGCCTTTTCTTGATTGTCGCCTCTTTGTCATCATCCCTCTGAAAAAGCTCACCCCCGCATTTATCACATACCCCATCCTTCTTTGGCGTTGAATAAAATACGTTATACATCTGCTGGCAATTCTTACATGTCCTCCTTCCTGTTAGTCTTTTCATTAGGTCTTCCTTTGGAACATCAACACTTAAGGCAGAATCAAGCGGCATCCGCAGGTCGTTTAACATCTTATCAAGCGCCTCTGCCTG
>JAZDLE010000042.1:0-12275 GCA_043802315.1 Nitrospirota bacterium | reverse complement strand
ATGGTTTAACGGTTTAAAGTTTAACGTTTTTGATAAGAAACATTTAACCATTCAACTATTAAACCTTTAAACTGTTTTTAATTCTTTGCCTGTAAGGATTCCCAGAATTTCTCTATATCGTGCAACTGTCTTTTCTACAATTTCATCGGGTAGCGCTGGGCCGGGATACGTTTGATTCCAGTCGAGAGTAAGGAGGTAGTCTCTCACAATCTGCTTATCAAAACTGTCCTGCCCTCTGCCAGGAGTATAATCCTTCATTGACCAGAAACGAGACGAGTCAGGTGTCAAGAGCTCATCAATCAACATAAGCTCGCCGTTATACAATCCGAATTCAAACTTTGTATCAGCTATGATAATACCTTTTTTCTCAGCTATTTCCCTTGCCTTCGAATAGACCCTGAGACTTACATCCTTTAACCTTTCTGCCACATCATGCCCTACTAATCCCACTACCTCATCAAAGGATATATTGATATCATGTCCCACCTCTGCCTTTGTACTCGGAGTGAATATTGACTCATTGAGTCTTGATGACTCAACAAGCCCTTCTGGTAGCTTGATACCACAGACGGTCTCGCCGTTTTTATATTCTTTCCATCCCGAGCCAGAAAGGTAACCCCTGACAACGCATTCCACAGGTACCGGCCTTGCTTTTTTAACAAGCATGCTCCTCCCTTCGAGAATGTCAGCATACTTATGTAATTTCTCTGGAAAATTTTCCACTTGCGTAGCAACAACATGATTTTGAATAATATCCTTCATCTGTTCAAACCAGAAGATGGATATCTGAGTAAGCACTCGGCCTTTATCAGGAATGCCATTTGGGAGAACAACATCAAAGGCTGAAATCCGGTCAGAAGCCACGAGAAGTAAATATTCTCCGAGGTCATAAATGTCTCTCACTTTTCCTCGACTGAAAAGGGGAATATCAGGGAACTCTGTCTTCAGGATTACTTTGCTCATAATCAACAATTACTTTTTATTTCTCATCCCGAATTACGAAAGGGTCATTATTAACCTTGTAGCCGCAGGCTTTAGCCTGCGTATAAATGGTAAAAATAAGTGAAAACAACCTATATAAACCCACGCAACCTAAAGGTTGCGGCTACCACTCTGGGTAAACTCCACGAAAAATCTCATTTCTTTTCTTTCAGGATTTTTTACTGGTCTTTGCAAAAAAGGATGTAAGTTTCTTCACGACATTATCGCTCTGACAGTGAGGACAGTTGATCTTCGGCTTTGCTTCATATTCTTTGATCGAAAGGAAAACTGTAAATTCTCTTTTGCAGTCGTTGCATAGATACTCATAGGCTGGCATAATTACCTCCCCCCTTAAGTCTCAGAAGTTCGTAGAGTTTCTTGGGTTTATAGAGTTTATAACACAAGAAACCATGTTAACTCAAGAAATTGTATTACTAAGGAGTTCATAAGTAAAACCACACCCCCCCCCTCACCCTTGCCCTCTCCCACCAGGGGAAAGGGAGTAGATTTCCCCTCCCTTGATGGTCGCCTCGGGCGACTCGCCGAGGAGAGGAGGGGATGGAGGGGAGGGTGTAAAAATATGTGCTCTTACTTATGGTCTTATTAGTAATTTAAAAGAAGGTCTGTCTTATTTAGTTAATGAGATTCTGAAACAAGTTCAAGGTGGCAGATTGTGCTGAATGAGAGGAAATTTATTATTTTGTTTCCAGAGATATTCTGAGACATTTTGGCAGAAAGAATATTCTTTTATGTGCTTCCTGATCGTAGTAGAAAAGATTGTTGAGTCCCCTTTTTCCAAATCGCTTGTCTAAAGCAGCAGAAGACAACTTCTTAGGACTGTATTTAAATGAGCCAATAGTGAATGCCCAAAGAGAGCTGAAACTCGGGATATATTCGTAATAGAAATCTGATACAGGAAAAATGTCAGAAAGTATTTTAAAAATCCCGGTACAGGTAGTATTATTTGAGGTATAAAATACTGCTGTTGCATGAGTCACGAAGATCCCGTCAGGCTTCAAAATTCTTTTTATAGAGGAATAGAACTCCTTCGTGTAGAGCATCTGAGCAAGGCCTTCTTCAACAGGATCACTGATGTCAGCAATGATAATGTCAAAGGGAGATTTTGTTTTTTTGATGTATTCCCTTGCATCTGAAAAAATTAATTCAACCCTTTTGTCATCGAAGGAACCCTGGTGCCATTTATTGAGGTATTTTTTACAGAGATGAACAAATTCTTCATCAATATCTACCATGACAACTTTTTTAACCGCCGGATGTTTGAGTACTTCCCGTAATGTTGCTCCCTCACCTCCTCCAAGAATCAATATGTTTTTAGGGTTTGGATGGGTAATCATGACAGGATGCACAAGTGCTTCATGATAGATAAATTCATCTACCTCTGTAGACTGGATTTTATTGTCGAGAATAACAACAAGACCGAGATCATGGGTATCAATGAGATCTACCTGCTGAAATCTCGTCTTTGTGGATAATACAAGCCTCTTGACCCTGTGATATATCCACCTGTGCTTGCTGTCTTTATCAATAAACCAGTTCTCCTTGATGTTTGGATCTTTCAATCGCTTACCATTCCAGTTTTCTCTGCATCAGTTTCACATACAAGCCTTTAGGCATAAATGCCTGCTGGTGAATTTCTTCATCGTAGTACTTTGTTTTTATTTCAAGTTTATGTCTTGTCTCACGTGGTGAAAGACTTTTTGATGCAACTGCAAAGGCCCACCAATTGCCTGGATATGTTGCGATAGGAGCAGTATAGAGGTCGACCACGGGGAAGACCGATTTCAGTATTTCCTGGATTTCAATAACCATATCTTTATGGAAGTGAAGTGATTCTGTGTGTGTGACGAACATACCCTCATCTGTCAGACAATTTTTAACGGATGTAAAAAAATCTCTAGTGAAAAGGCTTCTTGCAAAACCAATAATATCTGTAGAATCAATGATCACTGCATCTATCTCTGAAGGTTTCCTCTTAATGACAAACTCTGCGCCGTCCATAATCTTTATCTCTACACGCAGATCGTCAACACCTGAAGAGACGCTCGGGAAAAACCTCCTTGAAACATTGATTACTTCTTCGTCTATCTCCACAAAATAGACCTTTTCAACAGTTTTATGTTTGAGGACCTCTCTCACTACTCCTCCATCACCACCGCCTATAACAATAACCTTCTTCGGACATGGATGGGCATACATTACTACATGGGTGAGCATTTCATGGTAAAAAAACTCATCCCTTTCAGTCAGCTGGACAACGTCATCAAGGATAAGCATCTTGCCAAAATGTGGATTTCTGATAACCTTAATTTCCTGAAACTTACTCTTACCTTTATAAAGAATCTCTTCAACATCATAGGAGTACTCTACTGGTGCATATGGTGCTTTTTCAAAAAACTTGATCATTTTTGCATCCTTTCCCTATATAAGTATTGTTTTTGGTATAGAAAAACCATTGAATTCTGAAGCATAGGATACGGTATAGGCACCACTGGATAATATGAGGATCAGATTGCCAATGCTCGGTTCTGGAAGAGCTACATTTTTGTCTATCACATCAAAGCTGTCACAGCTCGGACCTGCTATTGTCCACCTTTTTTTAGACCTCGATTGTGTATAGCTCTCGACAATGTAACTGTATTTTATACCCCCAACACTCTCCATGAGACCATTAAAAACACCGACATCAATATAAAGCCAATCACTATCTGTCCTGCAGGCTTTACCAATTACTGTTGTTACTAATACACCAGCATCTCCAACAACTGCTCTGCCTGGTTCGATATGTATTTCAATGTCTTGAGGAAATTTATCATAAATAAGGCTGTTTACATTTTTCTCTATCGTCTCGATGCTGATTACATGCTTGGTATAATTTATCGGATAACCACCACCGATATTGAGAAGAGTCAGCTTTATCCCATTCTTCTCGGCTTTATTCCATAAAGCCCTTGCCTTCTCAAGGGCGATATGCCAGTTATAAACGTTTGTGCACTGGGAGCCAACATGGAAGGTAATGCCTACCGGATTGAGTCCCTTTTCTTTAGCATGAGACAGGAGGGCTGCAGCTTCATCGAGTTCTACTCCGAACTTTTTGCTGAGCGGCCATTCACTGCCTTCATTTGGTACGGAAAGCCTGACGTAGACTTTGCAGTTAGGAGCATGTTTTGAGAGTTTGTCTATCTCATCTGCTGAATCATAAGAGAAATAATTGATTCCATATGAGACAGCAAGCTTCAGAAACTTAAAAGACTTTATGGGGTTGCTTGATATGATCCTCTCAGGCTCTACACCCAGGGATGAAAGTATTGCCAGTTCTCCCTCAGAGGATATTTCAAAGCCCAGTTTGAGTTCGTTGAGGAATTTCAGTATCTCAATGTCAGGGTTTGCCTTGACAGCGTAAAATACCTTCGAGTTTTTAATAGATCGTCCAATGAGAGACGCTTTTTCTTTTACCGTTTCACTGTCAATGAGAAGAAAGGGTGTTTCTATGTTCTCTCTATCAAGATATCTTAGTACCTTAAACAGAGCAGATTCAGGGATGAGACTTGCATGAAATTTTTCTACCTTGAAAGTCCTCAGCATTGCTGTCCTTCTTACCCCTCGTAAGATTCAGGATTTAAAAGTTTTGGATTTTTATTTAAAGGTATTCAAAGAAAATTTGCAACAGGTTTTCAAATACTCCTTCTCGCATGGAGGAGTCTTCTTGCTGAAGAACGGACAGCTTCAGAGACATTTTTGCTTTTTTCGAGTACCGAAAGGTCTTTTGTTTTCAGTTCAGTAATAAGGGGAACAGCATTACCGGGTGGCGTCTTAGGGTTTGAAACGATGGCAAGGACAATTGCATATTTTTTCATCCATTCTCTCTTTTTTGTTATTTTTCTTATAACTTCTTCGGGTGTAGACCGTGACTTTGCAATAACCTCAATTTCAGTCTCTGTGATCTTGGGGTTCTCTAAAACAGCAAACGCCACCTCTTTATTGGGATCTTTCATAAGAATAGACCGTACTTCTTTTCCCCCTCTCAATGCAAGGAGCCTCTTCTCCCCGAAGCTTAATTTCTGCATCTTCTGAAGGAGGGTGAGGGAACGCATCTCAGGTGCTTTTTTAGCCTTTGCCGTTTCTGCCAGGATTGTTACAGGAACGTGTAGTGCAACACTTATCTGCTGTCTGACCTCCTCAGGTGTATCAGGGCTCTCAAAGAGAAGCCTGAGTATCTCAGGCCTGTTCATGTTTGCCTTAGCAATGTCTCCAAATACTGACGGATCTGTGGCTTCTTCAATAAGGACTTCAATGAGCTCCTGGGATGCTGTCGAAAGATCTAATTCCAAGAGCCTTTGTTCTTCCATCTCTCACTCCATTCTCATGTAAAAAATAAGAAGTAAAAGAGCAAAGAGCCAGAACACTTATTTAATTGTAAAAACTCTTTGCTCTTTGCTCTTTGCATTCGTCATTGATCTCTTCATATATAAGAAATATTCTATATTACCACTCCGTCCAGGAAGGGTGGACTGAAAAATTCCGATTGTTCTGAGGCCGAGATCCTCCAGCTCTTTCTGGACATGTTCGACAGCCTTTAATCTTTTTTCCTCCTCCCTTACGATTCCACCTTTCCCTACCTCTCCTTTTCCTACTTCGAACTGTGGTTTAACAAGGGCGAGGATTCTACCATCTTCCTTGATAAATCCAAGAATTGCCGGAATTACCTTGGTCAGAGAAATAAAAGAGACGTCCATCGTAACCATGTCTATATTGCCATTAATGAGGTCTTCAAACTCCTTATCTTTGAATCTTTTCTCCTGTTCCCTGATTATCTTATCGAGGTATCTTATATTTATCCTTTCCATAAGTACAACCCTTGGGTCGTTTCTCAAGGACCATGCAAGTTGTCCATATCCTACATCTACGCAGTAAACCTTCTTTGCTCCTTTTTTCAATAAACAGTCTGTAAAGCCGCCTGTTCCAGAACCAGCATCCATGACAATCTTACCAGTAACATCACTGCCGAAAAAATCAATTGCTGATTCAAGCTTCAGGCCTCCTCTGCTGACGTAAGGCTGGCTTTCTTCTTTGAGAGATATGTCTGAAGTCTCGCTGACGAGGGTTCCAGGCTTTGTTATTTTTTTATCATCTACAAAGACTTTTCCCTCTATAATGAGAGCCCTTGCCAGTTCTCTGCTTTTTACAAGCCCTCTTGAGACAAGGATTTTATCCAATCTTTCCTTCAATGGCGATAGGGTATTGGTTCTTTGAGCATGGAGAGTGCAGCCTGATATATGCCTTCTACATCAAGCCCATATTTTTTTCTCAATTCGTCCTGTTGTCCCTGGGCAATAAATTCATCTGGTAGACCGAGTCGCCGAACCTTTATATTTGGGATTTCCATATCATTCAGAAATTCAAGAACGGCGCTACCAAAACCACCAGCGAGGGTATTCTCTTCTATGGTGATGATTCTCTTAATCCTTGATGCTATTGAGATCAGGAGATTCTGATCTAAAGGTTTTATAAACCTTGCATTGATAAGCATTACACTGATGCCTTCCCTCTCGAGTCGCTCTGCTGCGGATAGTGCTGAATGGAGGCAATTGCCAATAGCAATAAAGGCAATATCGTCTCCTGCTTTGAGGATTTCGCCTTCCCCGATATCAAAAGTAACTGGTGACTGATGAACGGTTACTGATGACTGTATTTTTTTCCTCGGATACCGAATAGCTGAAGGGCCATCATGTTTTAAAGCAAGCTCAAGCATCGCCCTGAGTTCATAAGCATCCTTGGGTGCCATGACTACAATATTGGGAATGTGTCTGAGATATGACAGGTCGAGGAGGCCATTATGGGTAGGACCATCTTCTCCAACGATACCGGCCCTGTCAATGGCAAAAACAACAGGGAGGTTCTGAAGACAGACATCATGAACGATCTCATCATAAGCCCTCTGCAGAAAGGTTGAGTAGATTGCTACGACGGGCTTTAACCCCTGCGTTGCAAGCCCCGCAGCGAATGTTACTGCATGGGGCTCTGCAATACCGACGTCATAGAATCTGTCAGGATATCTTTCTGCAAAATGTTCGAGGCCCGTGCCTTCTTTCATCGCTGCGGAAATAGCAATGATCCTCTTATCTTTTGCAGCAACGTCTGTCAGGATGTCGCCAAATATTTCACTGTATGTAGCTCCGCCTCCTGTTATGAGAGAGCCTGTTTCAACTTTGAAAGGTCCAACACCATGGAAAAAAGACGGGCTTTTCTCTGAGAATTCATAACCCCTTCCTTTTTTTGTTACGATATGTATTAAGGTAGGAGTTGAGACGGCTTTTATTCTTTTACATGTCTCGATTAAAAGCTCTATGTTATGGCCGTCTATCGGACCAACATAATTAAATCCGAGTTCTTCAAAGATGATTCCTGGAAGGAGAAGTCCTTTGAGCATTTCCTCTGTCCTCTGGGCTATCCTTGCTGCTCTCTTTCCCAATTTTGGAATTCCTTCGAGGAAAGATTTTGTTTCTTTTTTGAATTTCTGATAAAACTCTCCAGTCAGTATCCTATTGAGGTACGCAGAAAGGGCACCAACATTTTGGGATATGGACATCTCATTGTCGTTCAAAATGACGATAAGGTCTTTCTTAAGATGGCCAGCATTGTTTAATCCCTCAAAAGCGAGCCCTGCAGACATTGCACCATCACCGATAACAGCTATGACCTTGAAATTCTCTTTATTCTTATCTCTCCCTTCGATTATCCCGAGGGCTGCTGATATTGAAGTTGAACTATGTCCTGTACCGAAGGCATCGTGCTCGCTTTCCTCTCTTTTTGGAAAGCCAGAAATACCTCCATATTGTCTGAGGGTTGAAAACCTTTTGTATCTTCCTGTGAGGAGTTTATGGGAATAACACTGATGACCAACATCCCATATGATTTTATCCACCGGCGAATTGAATACATAATGGAGGGCAATGGTCAATTCTATGACCCCGAGGTTCGAGGCTAAATGGCCCCCATTTACAGACACCGTTTTGACTATAGTCTCCCTTAGTTCTCCTGCAAGCTTCTTGAGCTCTGTAATCGAGAGACTCTTTAGATCTGATGGTCCTTTGATCAATTCCAGATACATCAAACTCTCCTTTGTATGAGATAATGGGCGATCCCCCTCAACTGGTCTGCCTCAGAAGAGAATAGAGCAAGGGCGTCTATCGCCTCAGAGATTAAATCTTCAGCCTCTTTTCGTGACTTCTTTATTCCGTATAACGATGGATAGGTCATCTTCTTCATCTTCATATCTGAACCTGCTGTTTTGCCAAGTTCTTCAGCGTTGCCTTCTATATCAAGGATATCATCAATGATCTGGAAAGCAAGCCCTATATTTTCACCATACTTCGTGAGGGCCTTCAATGTATGTTCATCACTGTCAGCAAGTATTCCTCCCATTCTTACGGATGCTGTTATGAGGGCTGCTGTTTTGTGAAGATGGATGAAGGTAAGGGTATCTCTATCAGGTTGTGAGTTCTCCGAGGATATGTCCAAGGCCTGGCCTCCCACCATGCCGTGTACACCTGCAGAAAGGGCTACTTCCCGTATGACCTTTATCAGGGAAGATGGGTTTGTCTCTTTATATAATCCCTCCTTTACTAAAGGTCTACGACTCGTAGAGGGTGAGGGGGGATTATTTGTCAGCATGAGGAATGCTTCTGTAAGGAGGGCATCGCCTGCAAGAATAGCCATGGCTTCACCGAATACTTTATGGCTCGTTGGTTTCCCGCGCCTCAGGTCATCATTGTCCATAGAGGGCAGGTCATCGTGGATGAGCGAATAGGTATGGATGAGTTCCAATGCTGAAGCATAAGGGATGATATTTTTTGGATCTCCTCCACATGCCTCATATGATGAAAGTGCAAGGATAGGGCGGATTCTCTTGCCTCCTGCAAAGAGGGAATAGCGCATTGCCTCATGGAGAATAGAAGGTTCAGAAGGAACACTGAAATATGACCCCAGATATGAGTCAATCAATTCACGCTTTTCTTTTAAATATGCCTTTATATCAAATGTAGCCATTTTCACAAATCACACATTTCTTTTAATTATATAAATAAAGATAGGAGATCGTCCTTGAGCGGTTTTGAATTCTAATTTTATTGGAATTCACCTCGCAGTCCCGACTGAAAGTTGGGACGAGAATGAGCGAAAGGGTAATCTCCTATCTTTATCAAGTTATTCCCATTCTATCGTACTTGGTGGTTTTGAGCTTATATCATAAACCACCCTGTTAACTCCTTTTACCTCATTTATTATTCTATTTGATATTCTCCCCAGAACATCATAGGGTATCCTTGCCCAGTCAGCAGTCATGCCATCCAGACTTTTTACTGCCCTGATAGCTATCACGTTCTCATATGTCCTTTCATCACCCATAACCCCTACGCTCTTCACAGGGAGAAGAACAGCGAAAGCCTGCCAGAGTTCTGTATAAAGTCCTGCCTTTTTAATCTCCTCTAAAACTATTGTATCTGCCTTTCTCAATATATCACATCTTTGACTTGTTACCTCCCCAATAACCCTTATAGCAAGACCAGGTCCTGGGAAAGGATGGCGGTTTATTATCTCAGCGGGTAGCCCGAGTTCTTTTCCGAGAAGCCGAACTTCATCCTTGAAGAGTTCCCTGAGTGGTTCAATGAGTTTTAGCCGCATCCTCTTAAGAAGCCCTCCTACATTATGGTGGCTTTTTATAGTAGCTGATGGGCCTTTAAAAGGAACACTCTCGATGACATCAGGATACAGTGTTCCCTGTGCAAGGAAATTCACCCCACTGATTTTTTTAGCCTCTTCTTCAAAGACTTTTATGAATTCATTTCCAATACTCTTTCTTTTTATCTCAGGGTCAGTAACATTTTTTAACTTCTTTAAAAACCTTTCAGAGGCATCAACGCAGTGGATATTCATATGAAAATGTCTCCTCAAGGTCTCTTCTACCTTTTTTGCCTCTCCTGCCCTCAGGACTCCATTATCGACAAAGATGCAGGTAAGCTGTTCTCCTACAGCCCTGTGTATCAGTACGGCGGTAACAGCAGAATCTACACCTCCGCTTATACCGCATACAACCCTTTTTTTCCCAACCTTCTCCTGTATGTCTGTTGTGGCTGTTTCGATAAAAGACTTCATAGTCCATGCGGGCCTGCATTTACATATCATGAAAAGAAAATTATTTAAAATCTCAAATCCCTTTGGGGTATGTACTACCTCAGGGTGAAACTGTAAGGCATAAAATCCCTTCTTTTTGTCTGCCATAGCAGCAATATGTGAATTAGCTGTATGGGCGATGGGTTTAAAGTTGGAAGGATACTGCTCAATTCTGTCTCCATGGCTCATCCAGACAATAGTCTTTTTCGGTATCCCTTCGAAAATGTTCATCCTGTCGTCAACGATGAGTTCTGCCTTGCCATACTCCCTTTTCAGTGCCTTTGCAACCTTTCCACCGAAAAGATGTGCCATGAGCTGCATGCCGTAACAGATACCCAGTACGGGTATTCCGAGATCAAATATCTTTTTGTCCGGGATTGGCGCATCCTCGTCATACACGCTTGAAGGGCCTCCTGAAAGAATTATTCCTTTCGGGTTGAAATTCTCTATCTTTTCAAGAGAGGCATTAAAGGGAAATATCTCTGAATAGACTTTACTTTCTCTAACGCGTCTAGCAATGAGCTGAGTGTACTGAGAGCCGAAATCAAGGACTAAGATCTTTTCTTCGTGCATTTACCATTCAGGTCTATAATTCGGAGCTTCCTTTGTTACGATGACATCGTGGACATGACTTTCTCTCAGACCTGCATTGGTAATCCGTATGAATTTTGCCTTTTTTCTAAGCTCCGTGAGATTTTTGCAACCGCAATAACCCATGCCAGAACGTAGTCCCCCCGTTAACTGTTGGATGCTCTGAGAAAGTGGTCCTTTATACGGTACCCTTCCTTCTACGCCTTCGGGTACAAGCTTTGCTAATTCCACACCTGCCTGCAAGTATCTGTCCTTGGAGCCCTGCTCCATTGCACCAAGGGAACCCATTCCCCTGTATACCTTATAACTACGGCCCTGGAGGAGCACGATCTCTCCCGGGGATTCATCTGTTCCTGCAAAGAGGCTTCCAATCATTACAGAATGTGCACCTGCTGCAAGGGCTTTTGTAATATCTCCTGAGTATTTTATTCCGCCATCGGCGATAAGGGGAACTCTGTGTCTCTCTGCAAGAGAAGCACAGTCCTTGATAGCTGTTAGCTGTGGGACTCCAGCACCTGCTATGATCCTCGTTGTGCATATCGAGCCGGGACCGATGCCAACCTTTATTCCATCGACTCCTGCCTTGATAAAGTCCTCCGTTGCCTCAACAGTGGCAACATTGCCTGCGATGATATCCACGTCAACACTCTTTTTTAATGCCTTGAGTGTTGCCAGGACAGCCTTGGTATGTCCGTGGGCGGTATCAATCACAATGACATCCACCCCTGCCTTTGCAACGAGTGCTGCCCTCCGGATTGCATTTTCCCCTGTGCCTATCGCAGCTCCAACACGGAGTCTCCCAACACTATCCTTGCAGGCATTAGGATACTTTTTCCTCTTCTCGATATCCTTTATTGTTATCAATCCTTTAAGATTATTCTCTTTATCCACAATCGGCAACTTTTCTATCTTGTATTTATGGAGGATCTTCTGTGCCTTTTCGAGGGTTGTGCCAACAGATGCTGTTATAAGTCTTTCTTTTGTCATGATCTGTGAGACAATTTTGGAAAAATTTGTTTCAAAACGCAGATCCCTGTTTGTCAGTATGCCTATAAGTTTCCCTTTTTCTGTAACAGGAATACCTGATATCCTGTATCGTTCCATCAGGGCCAAAGCCTCTGAGATAGGTGCACCAGGCGCAATAGTTATGGGATCCAAAATCATCCCGCTTTCGGATTTTTTTACCTTGTCCACTTCTGATGCCTGTCTCTCCGGGCTCATGGCTCTGTGAATTATTCCGATCCCTCCTTCTCGGGCTATGGCTATTGCAAGGTTTGACTCTGTAACAGTATCC
Organism: Nitrospirota bacterium; assembly: GCA_043802315.1. GTDB lineage: Bacteria > Nitrospirota > Thermodesulfovibrionia > Thermodesulfovibrionales > SM23-35 > DASPRG01. The sequence continues at coordinate 220 of JAZDLE010000042.1, read as the reverse complement.
ATTGCTGCGCTTACGATCGGGATATTGATCTTTATACCCCGTGTAAGCATGGTTGAAATGTCGGCCTCTTTGGGAAGGACATCTGATTTAGCAGGCATGAGGAGGACATCATCAAAGGTTAAGCCAGTCTGTATAACCTCTTGGAGCATTTTATTCCTTTAAAAATTTTTATAATCTTACCACGTTACTATTGTATAAAGCAATTGAGAGAAACTCCTGA
>JAZDLE010000041.1:0-19651 GCA_043802315.1 Nitrospirota bacterium | reverse complement strand
AACCTCCCCGCCGCAGAGACGGCGGGGTATCTTTAGGTAAATTTTATTAATTTAAAATCCCCCCTCGCCCCCCTTTTCCAAAGTGGGGGTAGGAGGAAACCCCACAGCAGAGACTGTGGGGTATTAAAAAGAAGTAATAATGTGTCTATTTTCTATAGGATGCGGAGCTTGAATCTCAATGCGGTTTTCGTCAAGCCACAAGCCCTTTGCAATTTCAAAATCAATACCGTGTTTAACTCTGTTTACACTGTTTTTAGCCTTACATCCCATTCAAATCTCATATAAAGATATTTACATATTTTGTACAAATTTACAATAAAATTTCATTAAAGTGCAGGATGGCACAAAGCACTTCAAGTGCGGAAGTGCCATAGTTCAAAAGTGCAAAAGTCAGAAGCTGCTCCTACCATTACCCCAAAAGAGTGGCTCCTCCCCTTACAGTTTAGACATATCATACCTGATAATTATCTTGCATAATCGTAAAATTTACTGTATATCATACGATGAGAAGCAAAAATATGCAGAAATAGAAATATAGGTTCTTATCAGCTTACCTGCCACCTTACTTCAGCAAAGTGCATTCCAAGCCCTTCTTTATGCTAAAATCAGGTGTTTGAAATTTGCAATTTTTAACCTCTAAAGGAGGCAATATGATACCTGAACTTAGATACGATGAAAAGGGATTGATACCGGCAATCATACAGGATGCAATGAGTAATGAAGTGTTGATGCTTGCATATATGAATGAGAAGTCTTTAAAAATGACTCTTGAGACAGGTTTCACCCATTTCTGGTCGCGATCGAGGCAGAAATACTGGAAGAAGGGCGAAACATCAGGTAATGTTCAGGAGGTTCAGGATATCCTTTATGACTGTGATGAGGATACACTCCTTATAAAGGTGGTTCAGAAAGGCCAGGGTGCTTGCCACACAGGGGAAAGGACATGCTTTTTCAGGAGTATTTTAAAAACCTGATGTCAGAAGTTATGGTTTTTTAGAGAAAGGGAGGGCATAGCATTTTCGCTCATTCTCGTTCCCCGAAAGCTTTCGGGGAACTCCGAGGTTTTTGCCTCTTGATTTATATATATATATTCTATCTGACTATCGGCAAAAGAATCCGCTCAAATGCCATGCCCTCCCTCTAATATAAAAGGTAGGGGAAAATGATTACGATTGAAGATTTCGCAAAGGTTGAACTCAAGATAGGGAAGATCCTTGAAGCAAAAAGGGTTGAAGGCTCAAACAAACTGGTCGTTATGAAGGTTGATACGGGTGAGGAGCGACAGATAGTAGCAGGGATCGGCAAGGCATATACACCCGAGGAGCTTACAGGCAAGAGAATAGTTGTGGTCACAAACCTGCAACCTGCAAGGCTTATGGGGATTGAGTCACAGGGCATGTTACTTGCGGCATCTGATAATGAAGGGAAGCTATCAATAATCACCACAGATAGCGAGATAAAAGAGGGCTCAAAAGTAAAGTAGTGAAAAGGGACAGGACACAGCATTTTTGCTCATTCTCGGTCGTATTGACCTCCGAGGTTAATTCTGTCTGCGACAGAATTAAAAACCGCTTAAATGCTATGCCCTGCCCCTTGTATGTAGGTTAATAATATTGAGCCTGTTAGGATCTCCCCTTGACCAACCGAGAAGGTCAAATCTATAATGAAATATATGGGTATTCTACAATGCATAGGAAACACCCCACTCGCCAGCATTGATGGTTTAAATCCTAATCCCAGGGTAAAACTCCTTGCAAAGCTTGAGGGCAATAATCCCGGCGGCTCCGTTAAAGACAGAATTGCCCTCTACATGATCGAGGCTGCCGAGAAGGAAGGGAAGCTTACGAGGGATAAGATGATACTTGAGGCTACGTCAGGAAATACCGGGATAGGACTTGCAATGGTCGCAGCAGCCAAGAGATACAGAGTTAAACTGACAATGCCTGCATGTGTAAGCCTGGAAAGGAGAAAGGTCCTTGAGGCCTTTGGAGCGGAGCTTTTACTAAGTCCTTCTGAGGAAGGAACCGACGGCGCAATAAGGTTAGCCCATATGATACATTCCGAAGATCCAGAGAGGTATTTTATGCCGAACCAGTTCGACAACCAGGCAAATGTATTAGCCCACTATGAGACCACAGGGAAGGAGATAATAGAACAGACTGGCGGAAAGATAACCCATTTTGTGGCTGGCATGGGAACCACAGGAACACTTATGGGTGTGGGAAAGAGACTTAAAGAGTTCAATAAGGATATAAAGATTATAGGGGTAGAGCCTATTTTAGGTCATAGGATACAGGGCCTTAAAAATATGACAGAGTGTATTGTCCCGAAGATATTCGATCCTTCAATTCTCGATGAGCGCTATATAGTGAACGATGAGGAGGCTTTTGATGCAACGAGGATGCTGGCTGTAAAGGAAGGAGCATTTGTAGGAATGTCAAGCGGTGCGGCAATGCACGTAGCCCTTAGGAAATCAAGTGAACTTAAGGAAGGTGTTATTGTTGTCATTCTTCCTGACAGGGGAGACAGGTATCTCTCTACCTCCTTGTTTGCATCCATCTGTGCGAAGTGCCCACCATAAGGTGGACATGATTTAACGCAGGCTAAAGCCTGCGGCTACTTTTTTATTTTTTCCTTGCCAAAAGGAGAGAGCTCTCTTAATTCCTTGATGATTTTCGGCATTATTTCTAACACCATATCTATCTCTGCTTCTGTGTTGTATCGACTGAGGGAAAATCTTATGGATCCATGAATGGCTGTGAATGGTGTACCCATCGCTCTCAGGACATGGCTCGGTTCAAGAGAGCCTGATGTGCATGCAGACCCTGATGACGCACATACGCCATATTCATTTAACCTGAGGAGTATGGATTCTCCCTCAACGTATTCAAAGCTTATATTTGTTGTGTTTGGCAGACGGTGCTCTGGATCACCGTTAATCCTTACATCAGGGCAGTCCTTGAGGAGGTTTCTCTCGAGTTTATCCCTGAGTTTACTCAGATAGGCTATCTCTTTTTCGAGATCTTTCCCTGCAAGCTCGCAGGCTTTTCCAAGCCCAATTATGGAAGCTACATTCTCTGTTCCAGCCCTTCTCCCATTCTCCTGGTGTCCCCCGATTATGTAAGGATAAAATCTTGTGCCCTTTCTCACATAAAGTGCTCCTATACCCTTCGGGGCATGAAGCTTATGCCCTGAAAGGGAAAGCATATCAACAGGGAGTCTTTTCACATCGATAGGAAGTTTACCTACTGCCTGTACAGCATCTGTATGAAAGAGTATCTTCCTTTCCTTCAGGATTTCCCCTATGTCTTCTATAGGAAAAATTACTCCTGTTTCATTATTTACATACATTATCGAAACGACGGCAGTATCATCGTCAATGGCCTTCGAGAAAGCATCCATGTCGAGTCTTCCTCTACTATCTACGGGAAGGAATGTTACCCTATAACCTCTTCTTGCGAGGTGCTTCACAAAGTTAAAGATGGCAGGGTGTTCAACCCTTGAGGTGACGATATGTCTTTTCTGGGGGTAAGATTCTACTGCACTCATCAGTGCTGTGTTATCACTTTCCGTGCCACAGCTCATAAAGACTATCTCTTCGAGCTCTGCACCTAAGAGATCGGCAACTTTAGCCCTTGCCTCTTCAATCTTGTTACGGAGCTCTCCGCCAAAGGTGTGCATACTCGAAGGGTTTCCATAGAGGTCAGTGAGATAAGGTTTCATCTCATCGAAGACCTCAGGTGCTATCCGCGTAGTTGCATTGTTGTCAAGATAAATCGTCTTCATCATACCTCCACAGTGATATCCTCGCTGACAAGTTCCTTGAGTTTATTTTCGATGCCTTTTACTGTTACATCACCCATGAGACAACCAACACACATTGCTCTCAAACCAATGATAACCTTATTGCCGTCAATGTCAATGAGCTCAAGGTCCCCACCATCAGCCTGAAGCCTTGGCCGTATCTCTTTTTCAATAACATCCTGTATGAGTGCAATTTTCTGGAGGTTGGTCAGTTTTTTCGGTGCAACAGGCTTTTCAGGTACAGGCTTTACAAACCATATATCTTTCAATATGGCCTCTATGGCAGGGATGCAGGAGCCGCATCCACCTCCTGCCTTTGTAAAATTTGTTATGTCTTCTACTGTTGTGAGATGGTTTTCGACAGCGACCTTTCGTATTTTTTCCTCTGAGACCTCGAAACATTCACATACGATTTTTTCTTCTCTCTCGGGTGGTTTCTTTTCCCCTCTGAAATTGACTATTGCGGCTTCCAGAGCCTCCCTGCCCATAACAGAGCAATGCATCTTTTCTTTCGGAAGACCTCCGAGATATTCTGCAATATCCTGATTGCTTATCTTTAATGCCTCATCAATGGTCTTTCCCTTTATGAGTTCTGTTAAGGCAGAGGAGCTTGCTATTGCACTTGCGCAGCCGAAGGTCTGAAACTTTGCGTCCGTAACTGTATTATTCTTTCTGTCAATCTTGAGGGTAAGTCGGAGGGCATCGCCGCATATGATACTGCCTACCTCACCAACAGCATCAGGGTCTTTTATCTCACCAACATTTTTTGGATGCAGAAAAAATTCCTTTACCTTTTTCGTATAGTCCCACATAGACTTTTTTAGCATAATGCTAAAGTCATGTCAAATATCAAGGATATTTAGTTCTCTCTGCGTCATTCCGCATCCCCAATCAGGTTGAGGACAAGCTTGATACGGAATCCAGGGTTTTCTGTGAAAACAGGAATATAATTCATTTATTACTAATAAGACCGTAAGTAAGAACACATATTTTTACACCCTCCCCTCAATCCCTGCCCGACGGACGGCAGGCGGGCCCTCCCACCAAGGGAGTCCCGAAAGCTTTCGGGATCTCCCCTGGTGGGAGAGGGCAAGGGTGAGGGGGTGTGGTTTTACTTATGAACTCTTTAGTAATTCTCTGCTTTCGGAAGGACGGCGTCTGGATTCCTGCTTTCGCAGGAATGACAAGAACGACATAATTCTTGATATCCTGCGGTCTTGTGCAGGGTCATTTGTAAAGCCTAAGTTTTAGATGCTCTCTTTTTTTAGAAATTATCTTTGTGTTACTGAAGTTGTGATATTATAATGCGTTAATGAAAATTGATTATTCGGAGGTAACTGATGGATATAAAGGTATATGTTCTGAATAAGGCAATGGAGGCAAAAGAGGGTGCGAAGGCACTGGCAAAGTCATCATCAAAAAAGAAAAATCTCATCCTCCTGAAAATGGCAGAAGCCCTGAGAAAAAAGGGGGGAATGCTTATTTCAGAGAATAAAAAAGATATCCAGTTTGCAGAGAAAAAAGGACTTTCCAAGGCGTTGATTGACAGGCTGACATTAAACGAGAATCGTATCAATGAGATGGCACAGGGTCTTATAGAGGTTACCGCTCTCCCAGACCCAGTTGGCGAAATAACGAAGATGTGGCAGAGGCCGAATGGAATGACCGTCGGAAGGATGCGCGTACCCATCGGCGTTATTGGGATCATCTATGAGTCCAGGCCAAATGTGACGGTAGATGCAACGGGTCTCTGTCTTAAGGCTGGCAATGCTATAATACTCAGGGGGGGCTCCGAGGCCATTAACTCGAATAAGGCAATTGTAGCGGTTTTAAGAGCGGTTGCGAAAGAAGAGGCGCTCCATGAAGGAGCTATTACGTTTATTGATATACCCGAGAGAGAAGCAATTATGGAGATGCTCAAACTTGAAGGCATTATTGACCTAGTAATCCCAAGAGGTGGTGAAGGCCTTATAAGGACTGTTACGGAAAATTCAAGAATACCGGTACTTAAGCATTATAAGGGGGTCTGCCATGTTTTTGTTGACAGGGATGCTGATTTAATAATGGCTGAGGAGATATGCTTTAATGCAAAGGTTCAGAGGCCTGGCACCTGTAATGCCATGGAAACGATGCTTATTGATGAAGCTATTGCCGAAGGGTTTTTACCTAAAATGCTTAAAAGATTTGAAGATGCAGGTGTTGAGCTGAAGGGGTGCCCGAAGACGCTTTCCATATATCCAAATATAATAGATGTTAAAGAAGAGGATTATTATAAAGAATATCTTGATCTAACCTTAAATGTGAGGGTTGTAAAAGATATGGATGAAGCAATGGAGCATATTGCAAAATATGGATCTGCTCATTCTGATGCCATTGTGACAAGGGACTATGACAAGGCTATGAGATTTCTGAAAGAGGTCGACTCTTCCGCAGTCTTTGTGAATGCCTCTACAAGGCTCAATGATGGATACCAGTTTGGCCTTGGAGCTGAGATCGGTATATCAACGGATAAAATTCACTCACGAGGGCCAATGGGTCTTGAGGAACTCACATGCACAAAGTTTATCGTTCTGGGGAACGGGCAATTGAGGGAATAAAGGACTTTCTTTGAAGGCAATGCTACACAGCGTCATTGCGAGGAGCAAAGCGACGGAGCAATCTCAAAAGGGGATTGCTTCGCCTTCGGCTCGCAATGACAGGAAAAAGTAGATGAAAATCGGCATATTCGGAGGGACTTTTAATCCAATCCACTACGGCCACCTGAGAGCAGCAGAAGAGGTCAGAGAAAGGTTTGATCTGACTAAAATCATCTTTATTCCTTCCAAGAATCCGCCACTCAAGACTCAGGATCTTTTAGATTCCGTACATAGATACAAGATGACAGAGCTTGCTCTTTCCGGGAACAGCTTCTTCGAAATTTCTGACATTGAATTTAAGGGGCAGGGTAAATCATATTCTGTTCAAACGTTAGAAGAACTGCGGAGCATTTTTCATGGTACAACCTTGTACTTTATCCTCGGTATAGATGCTTTCCTCGAAATCCCTACCTGGTGGCAGCCTGAGAGACTTATCAGCCTTGTAGATTTTATCGTTATCTCGCGGCCATCCTTCAAATTCGTGGATCTTCTTTCATCTCCATACATAGGTGCATCCAAAAATGAGCTTGAAAGTCTCGATAAGGCAGGACTTGAATTGCATACCACAGCACTCAAGGGTAACAGGGCCATGATGGCTTTCAGGATCCCTCTCATCGATATCTCTGCAACCGAAATTAGAAGGCGTGTCATGGAGGGAAAGAGTATAAAATATCTGTTGCCAGAGTCTGTTGAATCCTATATAATTTCTAATAAGCTCTATAAATGAGAAATAAGAAGTAAGAAATGAGAACTAAGAACAGGGAATGAGTAGTAATCCATATTTCTTATTTCTTATTTCTTATTTTTGATGCATCTTTGGGAAGGGAGGGAAGACCTTAGAAAGTAGAGAAAAAGCCCTCGAAGTAGCAAGAGTTGCCTTTGATAAGAAGGCAAAGGATATACTGATCCTCGATTTAAAAGGCCTTACCATTATTGCCGACTATTTTGTCATCTGTTCTGGAGAAAGCACAACGCACGTAAGGGCTATTGCAGAAGGGGTTGAAGAAAGGTTGAACAGAGCAGGGATAGTGCCCCGCGGGATTGAAGGATTAAAGTACAGCCACTGGGTTCTTATGGACTACGGAGATGTGATACTGCACATATTCGAAGAAGGAACCAGAAGTTTTTATGAGCTTGAAAAACTATGGTTGGATGCCCAGATCATTCCCTTAAGTGAGCTTAGTGATGGGTAAAGTATCTATTTCCATATTTATTCTATTCCTTGGAGCTATTGCCCTCTTTGCTATTTTCAATCAAGAAGCAACCACGATCAAAGTGCCCTTTGGCAAGACCTATGAAATCTCTAAAATTGCCCTCCTTTTGCTGTCAAGCGCCGTCGGTGCCCTCGCGATGCTTATCATTATTACAATAAGAGATGCAAAGAGGTTTATCAATAACTGGCAATATCAGAAGAAACAGAAGAAAGAGGCAGAGGTTCAGGAATCGTACTCAAAGGCTCTAAACTCTCTCTTTGCCCAAAATGAAAATGAAGCGAAGGAGTTTCTTCAGGGTGTTCTGTCAAAAGAGCCAGAGCACCTCGATGCCTTACTCAGACTTGGAGATATCGCTGTTTCTGAAGAGGATTTTCAGAAGGCAGCAGAATACTATCAGAAGTCGAGAAACCTAAACCCTCAAAATCTTGAAACGCTTTTTTCTATGGAAAGGCTCATGGAAAAGACAGGCAGATGGTCGGATGCCTTACATTACCTTGAAGAGATTCTCGATATAGATGAGGAAAACCTCTCAGCCCTCTATAGAAAAAGAGGGATATTCGAAAGGCAGGGTAGGTGGGATGATCTGGTGAGTGTTCAGAAACTTATCCTGAAGAATGAGCATACTGAGAAGGAAAAAACCCGCGAAAGACAGAACCTTGTAGGGTATAAGTATGAGTATGGAAGACAGAGTCTCGAAAACGGCGATCTTGAAAAGGCAAAAAAAGCTTTCAGGACAGTACTGAGGTTAGACAAGGATTTTATTCCAGCAACCTTGGGACTTGCAGAAGTGCTTCTACGGGAAGGCGAAAATGAGGAGGCTGTTAACCTTTTGGAGAAGAGCTATGAAGAGACATCCTCAATGATTACCCTCGCAAGGCTTGAAGACTTACTGATAAATCTTGGTGAACCGGCCAGGCTTATCAGGATTTACAAGAATAACCTTTTAAAGCATCCACAGGACCTTGGAATAAAATTTTTTCTTGGGAAGCTTTTTTACAGGCTTGAGATGATAGATGATGCATTCGAAACCCTTTTATCCATAGACACGGGAAGTGCTGCTTATCCGGAGCTGCACCAGCTAATGGGTAGTCTATATCTGAAGAGACACCAGTCTGATAAGGCTGTGCAAGAGTTTAGGAAGGCCCTTGATATGAAGGTGGCACTCAAACCACTTTACTGCTGCAGGGAATGTGGTCACACTACTCCTGAGTGGTCTGGAAGGTGTGATAGTTGCAAGAAATGGAACACCTATCAGTTCAATCTTGACAGTACGTGTAAGGTCTGATTTTCCTTTTTACCTCTCTTAATCATTTTAATAATCATTTGATGAAATAATGAAAGAAGCACATTTATACCTCCCTTATACCTCCATAGTCCCTCCTTGTCAAGGAGGGGAATAAGTGGGGGTTAAGGTTTTCATTACTTGTCAATGCTCATTTCCAGTGGATATAATAGGCTCTAATGTGCGTTGGAGGCATTTATGGATGAAAAATATGACCCTCAAAAGGTAGAGCTCAAATGGCAAAAGTACTGGGATGAGAGGGGACTCTATGATACAGCGTGTGATCCTTCACGGAAGAAATTCTACTGTCTTGAGATGTTTCCTTACCCTTCTGGTGAAATCCACATGGGTCATGCAAGGAACTATGCTATTGGTGATGTAGTAGCACGGTATAAGAAGATGCGCGGCTACAGTGTCCTTCATCCCATGGGATGGGATGCTTTCGGGCTTCCTGCAGAGAATGCTGCAATAAAACATGGTGTTCATCCATCCACATGGACATATAGAAATATCAGTTACATGAAAAGTCAGCTCAATCGCATGGGACTTAGCTACGACTGGGAAAGGGAGGTGACGACATGTAGCCCCGAGTATTACAAATGGAACCAGTGGTTTTTTCTTAAGATGTTCGAGAGAGGACTTGCCTACAGAAAATATGCTTTTGTGAACTGGTGTCCATCATGTGCGACTGTCCTTGCAAATGAACAGGTCATAGATGAGAGGTGCTGGAGATGCGAGAGTATTGTTGTACAGAAAGAGCTTGAGCAGTGGTTTTTAAAGATTACTGATTATGCAGAGGAACTTCTGCAAAGGTGTGATGAACTGGAGGGATGGCCTGAGAGGGTTATTGCCATGCAAAAGAACTGGATAGGAAAGAGTACAGGTGTCGAGGTTGACTTCAAGGTCGATGGGATGGATGGAAATATAGGGATCTTTACGACAAGGCAGGATACGCTTTTTGGAGCAACTTTCGTTTGTATCGCTCCGATTCACCCTCTTACGGAAAGGCTCGTCTCAGATAAGAAGAACCTTGAAAATCTCAAGGCACGATATGGCAGGATGGATGAGAAGATAGGCCTTTTTACGGGTTTTTATGCAATTAATCCAATGAATAAAGAAAAGATACCCATTTATGTCGCAAATTTTGTCCTCATGGAATATGGGACAGGAGCGATTATGTCTGTTCCTGCTCACGACCAGAGGGACTTTGATTTTAGTCAGAAATACGGTCTGCCCATACGAGTAGTAATAGTGCCGGAGCACATAGCAAAGAGCAAAGAGCACGAGGCGCAGATAGTCCTCCCCACCCATTCCTCCCCCTCGAGGGGGGAGGGTGAGGGAGGGGGTGAAGTTCTCTCCACTGAGCTCACTGAAGCTTACGAGGGTGAAGGTGTACTTGTTCATTCTGGTCAATTTAGCGGCCTTATGAGCGATATTGCAAAAGATAGAATAGCTCAATTTATAGAAGATAAGGGTATTGGAAAAAGGGTAGTTAATTATAAGTTCAGGGACTGGGGTATATCAAGACAAAGGTACTGGGGAACACCCATTCCAGTTATCTATTGTGGAAAATGCGGAGTGGTTCCTGTACCTGAAAAAGACCTTCCTGTAATCCTTCCAGAGGATGTGAAGCTTACAGGAAAGGGTGGCTCTCCACTTCTTGATTCAGAGAAATTCATAGAAACTGAGTGCCCTCTCTGTGGTGGGAAGGCAAGACGTGAAACAGACACGATGGATACCTTTGTTGACTCGTCATGGTATTTCATCCGCTACTGCCTGAAAAAGGGTGACATTGATTTGCCATCTGCCCTGAGAAGTCCTGAATCAGAGGTTAGATACTGGATGCCTGTTGACCAGTACATAGGCGGTATTGAGCATGCAGTACTGCATCTCCTTTATTCAAGATTCTTCGTAAAAGCTATGCGTGATCTTGGCCTTATTGATTTCAGCGAGCCATTTCAGAACCTTCTTACTCAGGGCATGGTCATAAAAGATGGTGCTAAGATGTCTAAGTCAAAGGGGAATGTTGTTGATCCCAATCACCTTATACAAAAATATGGTGCTGATACCTTGAGATTGTTTTCTCTCTTTGCAGCACCACCCGAGAAAGACCTTGAGTGGTCTGACAAGGGAGTAGAGGGAGCCTATAGGTTCTTGAAGAGGTTATGGGGAATCGTATATAAAAACAGTGACAAGTTACGGATGACGAGTTACGAGTATAAAGACAAAGACTCTTCACGCATTACGGATCACGCAACACGGTTGTTGCGAAAGACCCATCAGACCGTGAAAAGGGTAACAACAGACATAGAACGGGAGTACCACTTCAATACTGCAGTAGCAGCATTGATGGAACTCGTCAATGAGATAGTTTCCTTTGAGCCCAGAACGGATGGGGATTGGGTGACTTTCAGATTTGCGATAGAGAGGGTATTGCTTCTCCTTTCTCCCTTTGCCCCTCATGTAGCAGAGGAATTATGGGAGGCATTGGGGAATAAACCGAGTATCTTTGAAGAGAAATGGCCTGACTGGGATGAAGAGGTTGCAAAGGAGGAGAGAATCGAACTGGTCATTCAGGTTAATGGTAAACTGAGGTCAAAGTTTCTGATACCCCTTGGTATTACTGATGAAGAGATAAAGGCGATGGCCCTTCAAGAACCAAAAATAAAAGATATTGTCGGCAGCAAGACAATCAGGAAAGTTATCGTTGTAAAAGGTAAATTAGTTAATATAGTAATAGGGGATAAATGAGAGCAAATGGTAAGGAGACGTCAAACGGTTGCGGCAACGATGCCCGTATCGGTAACGTTAAACGGTAACGTGAAACCACCGCTTGATATAGCCGATAGACGAAACGGGTTTTGTAACCGCAGCCGTCTATTATGCTATGCAGTGTGCACTCTGCTCTCTGCTCTATGCTTGGCTGGTTGTGGGTACACACTCCAGAGTAGAACAACTTTGCCTTTCGATTCAATACAGATTGAAAGAATTGAGAACAAGACCCTCGAGCCAAAACTCCAGGACAGGCTTTATAAGGCCCTCACAGAAGAGTTTCTGAAACATGGAGTTACTGTTCAACCTGCTGCAGGGTATAAGCTCAGTGGGACAATAAACCGTTTTGAATTAAATGTCTTATCAGAAAGAAGAGGCACAGCGATACAGTACGAAGTGATTATGAGAGGAGATTTCAGGCTGGTTGGTCCATCAGGAGATGCGAAAGACCTCAATAATATAGGCTCTCCCTTCATTGTTTCTTTTCCTGCGTCAGGCATGCTGGAGGATGTACTTGCCTTTAAGGAGCTCGCATCAGAAAGGGCTATAAAAGACATGGCTATGGAGATAGTCGCTACCCTTATTTACCCAGTGAGAAAAGAGGATTCTAAGAGGAAGGACTGAGTATTAAAAAAGGATTTTACAGATGAGTTTCCAGACATTTCTCAATGAGATAGAAAAAGGTTTGCCTTCCCCGGTTTATCTCCTCCATGCATCAGACACCTTTTTGAACAGGGAGGCTATGAGGGAAGTAAAGAAACTGGTACCTGAGGAGGAGAGAGAATTCAACCTCCACATATTTGATTTCTCACGGGAGGCAGATGAGAAGACCCCCTTTGAGCAGATATTCGATGCGGCAAATACAGCTCCCTTCTTCGGAAAAAGGAAGTTTATCGTATTTTTGGGAAACCTTCAGGGGCTTTCTAAGAAGGATCTGAAAGGATTGGATTCTTATATCTCTAATCCCGCACCTTATTCGGTTTTATTGATATTTCATGAGGGAGCGTTGAAGAAAGAATTGAAGGAACGTTTCAGGGTTCTGAAAATCATATCCCTGGATATAAGGGAAACAGAGATTCCATCCTGGATACGGCATAGGGCAAAGTTGAAAGGTTTTGAGATATCTGATGATGTAGCCGACTACCTGTTAGGTATGAAAGGGCCTGATCTCGGTCTCCTTTCAGCAGAGATTGAAAAAATTTCTCTTCTCGGAAAGCAGAGGGTGAGCGTAGATGATATCTCTGAGATTATTGAAGGAGGAGGGTTTTACACTCCCTTTGACCTTGTTGAGGCACTTGAGGAAAAGGATGCCCAAAGGGTATTCAAGATTTACAAAGCTTTGAGGGAAACAACAGAGAAATATAGCCTCATCGGCATTCTGAACTGGCTCTATGGCCGTAAGCTCTCTGCTCGCAACAGACACAAGGGGAATGAATACCTTTTGAAGGTATTCGAGACTCTCAACACAGCTGATAGAGATATAAAAAGCTCAGGAAGAGACTTTCCGATGGAGTATCTTCTCGTCAGGCTGCTTCGGCTTTAGAGAGGGCGTTTACTTTTCTGGTAAGGTTGGATATCTTTCTTGATGCGTTATTTTTGTGGATAACGCCCTTTGATGCAGCTTTCTGTAGTGTCTTTATTGCTTCCATAAGGGCATTTCCTGCATCTTCTTTATTGCCTGAGGTTATTGCTGACTCAACTTTCTTTATCTGCGTTTTAATGGCGGTACGGACAGCCTTATTACGAATATTCCTTTTTAAAGCCTGTTTGGTCCTCTTTAAGGCTGAAAGATTCTTCTTTGGTTTTGGTTTAGCTGGCAAATCAGACCTCCTTTTGGATCATATTTGATACCATAAACGAGCTGAGAAAATCAATAGTTGTTTTGTCTAAAATAGTAAATGTGAGATAGGCTTGGAATAAAAATGAGGATATCATACGATAGTCAGTAGAAGAAATTTTTGGATTGTGTACCCAATTTATTGACTTGAAATATGAGTTCAGAAGAGAATATAATTATTTTTGTCTGGTTTCTGTGGAGGAAAAATGTCTGATACAATAGAAATAAGATGGCATGGAAGAGGAGGGCAAGGTACGGTTACTGCTGCAAAAATTCTGGCAGATGCCTGTTTGAGCGGAGGCAGACATGTACAGGCCTTTCCAGAGTATGGTCCTGAAAGGTCTGGCGCACCGCTGAGGGCATACAACAGGGTCAGCTCAAAACCCCTCAGGATGCACTGTCCTGTACTGAAACCTCAGGTCATAAGTGTTGTTGATCCGACCCTTTTGGATGCAATCAATGTTTCAGAGGGCGCAACTGAGGATGCAATATTTGTTATTAATACTCCAAAAGACCCAAGGGAGATAAGGGAAAAGCTTAATCCAAAACCTGGACAGAGGGTTTTTACCGTTGATGCAACAAAGATTGCCCTTGAATGTATAGGAAGGATGTTGCCAAATGCTTCGATGCTTGGCGCTGTCTGCAAGGTTACAGGCCTTGTAAGCATAGAGCACCTCCTTGAGGATGTCAGAAAGAGTTTTGGAAAGAAATTTTCTCAAAAAATTATCGATGGTAACCTCGAAGCAACGAGGCGCGGGTATGAGGAGGTACGGGAAGAATGAAACTGAAAGGCTGGAAAGAGCTCACCCCAGGGGCTGTAATACTTGAGGCTGGTAATGCAGTAGAGTTTAAGACAGGCTCATGGAGGGCGTACAAACCAATATGGATAAAGGAAAACTGTATTCAGTGCCTTTTCTGCTGGCTTTATTGCCCTGATATGGCAATAAAAGTACGAGATGGTAAAAGGGAAGAATATGATTATGACTACTGCAAGGGATGCGGCATTTGTGCTTTAGAATGTCCTGGAAAAAAGGGGAAGAAGGCTATTGTGATGGAGGAGGAAGGGAGATAACATGGCAAGAATTGTTGCCGTTACAGGAAATGAGGCAGTAGCTGAGGCTTTGAGACAGACAAACCCGGATGTCTGTGCTGCCTACCCAATTACCCCGCAGACAGATATGATGCAGAGATTCGCAAGTTTTGTCTCTAACGGGAAGGTTGAAACAGAGTTGATACTCGTTGAGAGTGAGCACAGTGCAATGAGTGCCTGCATCGGAGCTTCTGCTGGTGGTGGAAGGGTTGCAACTGCGACAAGCAGTCAAGGACTTGCTCTCATGTGGGAGATGCTCTTTATTGCCTCTGGCACGAGGCTTCCGATCATCATGCCTGTCGTGAACAGAGCCCTCTCTGCTCCTCTGAACATTCATGGAGACCACTCTGATGCAATGGGTGCAAGAGACTCTGGTTGGATACAACTCTGGTCTGAAAATGCACAGGAAGCATATGATAACACGATCCAGGCATTCAGGATTGCAGAGCATATGGATATAAGGCTGCCGGTGATGATATGTCTGGATGGCTTTATCATAAGCCACTCAATAGAGAGGGTGGAGTATATTGAAGATAATGATGTCAGAAACTTTGTCGGAGAATATAAGCCTTTATACCCATTACTTGACATTGACAACCCGAAAAGTTATGGCCCTCTTATCCTGCCCGATCTTTATCATGAATATAAACGTGCCCAACACGAAATTATGACAAAGGTTAAGGACGTTGTCCTTGGTGTGGCTGAGGAGTTCGAAAAAATAAGTGGGAGGAAGTATGGTTTATTTGAATCATACAGGCTCGAAGATGCAGAAATAGCACTCGTCATATTAAACTCAGCTGCTGGCACATCAAAGGATGTCATTGATGAATTCAGAGAAAGGGGTATTAAGGCAGGACTTTTAAAACCCAGGCTTTTTAGACCTTTTCCATACGAAGAGGTTGCTGATGCGTTGAAACATCTCAAGGCTATCTGCGTTCTGGACAGGGCGGATTCTTTTGGTGCTTATGGCCCTCTCTTTGCAGAAGTAAGCTCTGCCCTTTATCAAGTGAGAGAAAGGCCTCAGATGATCAATAAGATATACGGTTTAGGCGGTCGGGATTTCCTGCCCCAGCATGCAGAGCAGGTCTTATCAGAACTGGTAGAAATAACAAAGATCGATAAGGTGAGGATTGTGAAAGAATATATCGGAGTGAGGGAATAAGATGGCAGTAGCTCTCAAATTAAAGGAACTCTCAAAGAAGGAAGACCTCTTTACGCATGGTCATAGAATGTGTTCTGGCTGTGGCGCACCAATAGCCGTGAAGATGGTCCTTTTTGCATCAGATTATCCCATGGTTGCATGTTCTTCAACAGGATGTCTTGAAGTCTCCTCCTGTATCTCATTGTATACCGCATGGAAGATACCCTGGATACACAGTGCTTTTGAAAATGCGGCTGCTACAATAGCAGGGGTAGAAACAATGTACAGGGCACTGAGAAAGAAAGGCAAGATCAATGAGGAAATAAAGTTTCTGACCTTCTGCGGCGATGGCGGAACCTATGATATAGGACTCCAGAGTCTTTCGGGTGCCATGGAGCGCGGACATGACATGCTCTATATCTGTTACGACAATGGCGCCTATATGAATACGGGGATACAGCGTTCAAGTGCTACCCCTCTTGGTGCAGATACCACAACTTGTCCCGCTGGGACAAGTATCCCTGGAAAGATGCAGGAGAAAAAGAATCTTACGAGGATTATGGCTGCACACGATATTCCCTATGCAGCCCAGGCATCGATAAGCAACTGGCTTGACCTCATGAAAAAGGTTCGAAAGGCACTCTCTATAAAAGGCCCAAAGTTTATGAATATCCTCTCACCCTGCAATCGGGGTTGGAGGTCGAGGACTGACGATGCCATATTGTTAAGCAGGCTTGCAGTGGATACATGTTTCTGGCCGCTCTATGAAGTAGAAAATGGAGTCACACGGATAACCTTTAAACCAAAAGAGAAAAAACCTATTGTAGATTTTCTTAAGCCCCAGGGGAGATTCAAGCACCTTTTCAGTCCGGAAAACGAATGGCTCATAAAGAAGTTTCAGGAAAATATCGACAAGGAGTGGGAAAGGCTACAAAAAGAGGCATCCCTGCAAGGTAAATAATTTTCCCTATTGATTTCAGACAATCAAATCTTCTTGCTCTGCAGTTAAAAATCTTCAGCCAGTGTTATTCATAAAATCAATGTTGGATATAGCATTTTCGCTCTCCGCCTGAAGCGGACTCGGTCGTATCGACCTCCGAGGTAAATTCTTTCTACGAAAGTTTAAAACCGCTCAAACCATCATGAGCCATTGGTTCACAAAGGATTTTAAATTAATAAAATTTACCTAAAGATACCCCGCCGTCTCTGCGGCGGGGAGGTTCATTTTCTGGACAGATACTATATCCGACATACGTTTAGAAGTTTATGATAATTTAGCTAGACTCAAAAAAAAACTTTTAAACTATCTGAACGATATACTGAGGTTCTGAGATTTTGACGACGCTTATGGAATGGTGTCAATAGACGCAAATTTAGGTTCATGAAGTGGTAGCAGTATATCTGCCATATCTCTCACTTTTAGCACTATATCATATGCTTCATATGCATTGACATGAGTCCCGGGCGGGATAACCTCCATCTCCAATGCCTTGATCTTTATCGGGGGATAAAAGTTCTCCATGATGACACAGAATCCTGTTATGACAGCTTTCCCCTGAGAGGTGTTTACCAGTACCGTTAACCCTCCTTCTGTATGAGCAGGTGTATGTATCACCTGGATACCAGAAAGAATTTCCTGATCTCCTGTTACCTTTTTGATCTGACCATTTTTTTCAATATTCAGGATACAATCCTCCAGGTAGCGGAAATCTAAAGGATGTTGGTTATGTATTTGTTCCAGTTCTTTCTCGTGAATATAAAATATAGCATTGCTGCATTTGTAATCATTTTCGCAGTGGTCGTTGTGTAAATGGGTATGGATAACGATGTCGATATCCTCTGGTTTCAGACCCCATCGACTTAGACCTTCCTCAAACTTGTAAATCTTTCCCCCGATAGACTTTTCTCTCTCGTTAGAAATAAAGGGAGCCATTTCTCCTGTATCTACTATTATCTTCTTATCTCCGCCTTCCAGATACCAGCAATAAATAGGAATTGTATAAGGTTCACCATAACCGCTCTGATACGTCATCATGCCTTTGTCAAAAGCTTTTGTTCCCATAACAATGGGATGTATTTTATATTGGTTCGCAGTGCCCATATAATCTTCCTCTCAATATTTTAAATATATCATTATTAAGAAATCTAAATCTACAAGTTCTAAAAAAGAGATGAAATGAAATAGTAACTACAGGGAAAATTAGTTTTGGTAGATTACTATTTTGAACTGTAATATTTCCTCAGTTCCTGCTTATCCATGTAAATACCTTCTATTGTCAATGATTTTTATCATTACTGTGCAAATTAAAATCTGTAATTTAAGGTAATGCCAATCACATGGAGGTTAGAATTATACTCTCCGTTGGCACTTGTCGCAGGATTAAAAAACCCATCATCAGGGGTATCGTCTATAGAGTTGCTTTTATTCCTGCTTTGCCATTTTTGATAAGCATATGCTAAGGCAAATCTTAATTTTTTGTATTTTATATCTGTCCCGATGCTCAATTGATGTGTTTTGGCATCGGGGATAGTAGGATCGAATGTCTTGTCAGGTATGGGATTTCCCCCATACAAGTAGCCAGCAAGAAAGGCAACCGAGTCATTAAGCTGATACTTTGCTCCAATACTTACAGAACAGGTGTCTTTCCAGTCTTTCTTTGAGATAGATGTTTTACTGCCTGCAACTGGCTTATCAAGGTTTATCTTTAATTGGTCATATGTAGCCCAGCCTTCCCATCTCAAAGCAACTTCAAAGGTCAGTGGATCAAAGCCCTTATAGTATATTCCCAGATAAGTCTGTTGAGGGAGTGTAATATCTGTATTACCAGGAGTATCTGGGAATAACGCCCTGATGAATGGGGGCGAACCAGGGGGCAAGTCGAAAGTAGCATCACCATCAATATCAACTTTGATTTCACTTCGATATGAGGCACCAATAGAGATATTTTTATGAGGCTCAAAGAGAATCCCAAGATTATATCCGACCCCATTTCCGTCGCCCTTAAATTTTTGTCCACCATCAGGAAAAGGGAAGGGGAATGTTAAAAGGGAAAGGTTTATTTTCTTCTCTAATGTTGCATCAAGGAAAAGGAAATCCAAGCCTGCTCCAACTGCAATATAAGGTGTTATCTGATAGGAAACTACAGGGTTTATATTGTAGGTTTGCATCCCTGAGTTTGTTATGATGTATCTCCCCTCCCAGTTCTCTGACCATTTTGTTCGCAAACCAAAAGGATTAAAGACACCTAACCCTGCACTCACTTTATCGTTGATTTTATGAGTTATATAAAACGTTGATGGATAGAGCACATCCCTTTCTATTTTAAAAGTCTTGCCTGTTATATCACTTTTGAACTTGCTTGAGGGAAATAACAGCGTTGTCCCAAGTTCTACCTGGGTGCCTTCAAGTTTATTAATTAATGCGGGGTTGAAATAGATAGCTGATGCATAATCTGTATGTGCTATTGTAGCAGCTCCCTGAGCTAGTGAAGATGCACCTTGTGTATCGATTGTAAAGCCAGAACCATAGGCATATGGCATGCTATAAATGGTGTAGATGACAGGGATTATCAATAGTTTAGTTACTATCTTTTTCAGAGATACTCTCTGGCTTATATCCTTACCCCTTATTGAGCAGATTTAGATAAAAAAGTATTTATATTTTCTATGAGTACACATGTTTTTTTGGAGTATATACAATTCTAATGAATCTGTAAATTATTTATTGATTTCCACAGTTCAGAAACAAATGAGCAAAATTTATTTGATTTCAAGAATAGAAACTGATATCTGTCTTGTGCGTGGCTTGTCCAGTTCAACTAAAAAACTCTTTGCCAAATTTCTCAGAATAGGTTAAAGGCCCCACTTGCTTCTCT